>JAJQIQ010000004.1 GCA_021199135.1 Clostridiales bacterium
GTATTTTTTGACGCGGTGATCTACACCGCCGTGCTCCTTGCGGGCTGCATCGCCGCCGCCGCGTGGATACTGCTGTTTTACGGCCCCTCCTTCATTGTGTCAAAAAATAAGATGGCTTATGATGTCTCATCAATCGCGTAGCTGTGTTTTTTGATTGGAAGGATTCCGGTCATGTATGCCCCGGCAATGGCCTCGTCTGTCGCAGGTCCACCCTTGAACAGACCGCGGAGGAGTTGGACGTACTCCTTCTGCACTCCATCGTCGTTTTTTGCCTCGCGGAAAAGCGCGTCCCACTCGTCAATGATGATGAAGAATTGATCCCCGGTTTTCTCGGTGACAGCTATTAAAGCGCCGGCAAGAATTGTAACGCTATCCGCGACGCAGTCGGGATATGCGGTGCGGATTTCCGCGACGACCTCGCTCTCGATATTTGAGACGACTTTTGTCGCATCGCGCAATCGCGAAATGGTGCGCGTGACGTCGATGTAGATCACGTTCAGTTTGTTCATATATGTCTCGAACGAATCTGCCCTTGATATCTCAAGCCCCTCGAACATCTCCTGCGAATCAAAGCCCTTGCTGTAGTAGGCGCAGAGCATATTTGCGGCGAAGGACTTGCCAAACCGCCTCGGGCGCGAGAAACACCTCATGCGGATTTTAATGTCAATGAAATTTTAGCAGTGGCGAGGACGGCATTCTTAAACAAATCTTAATAAAGTCATAATGAAACCTTACGCTTTTCTCCGTAGAATCTTAATGTGATTTCAGGTATGCTTTTATTGGTAAATTAAATTTTAGCATATCAAATTAAAAGGGGTGATTGTGATGAAAATTCGAGACAAGAGCATGACAATCCTTCTGATCGTCGTGTTCTCGCTGACGTTCTTCGTGCTGTGGAACGTCGCGGACCTCGCCGCAAGGATAAGGGCGCAGGACGAGGGTGAGGAGCTCTATCTGAGCGGGCACACGCTCTCGGCGTACTGTAGCGTCCCTGCGCAGCTTCGGGCGGACGGGGAGCAGGATGAGGCGATGGAATATTTTGAAAATTTCTATCAGGGACTGTCGGAATTTATCGGCGAGATCGGGGAGTGCAACATCTCCTTCCCGTCGCTCTATTTCCCGGTGCGCTACAGGCCGTCCTACGCGTGGACGGAGATCGTCGCCGCGCAGAATGAAAGCCTGCCCTATGAGCTTCAGGAGACCTACGACGCAGATGCGCCGCTCTATGTCGGGGAGAGTTTGAAAAAATATATAAAAAATGACGGCGAAAGACATATCATAAACCTCAATAAGCACGAGTTTGAGGTCGCGGGGATCCTGAAAAATTACGGGATGAGCGGGCAGGACGAGAGGGTTATCATCCTGTACGGCGCGCTCCCCGATGGCGACAGAGCATTTGTTGACGAAACGCTCGTGAAATATTTTTTCGACAATTACGGCACGGGGATAAAGATATCGGTCGACGGCGATGACGCGGCATCTGTCGCCCAGGCCTTCGGCTCGCTCGTCTCATTCATGAGCGGGCAGGAGGGCGTGACGGTGCAGACCGTCCCGGCGGGCACGCAGTCCGGAGAGCAGAACAATTGGTATAGGCAGTTTAACTCATGGTTCGACGGGATCGCGGCCGTCTTCTCTGTGCTGTGCATACTGACGGTGTCGGGGCTGTGGTTCGCGCGGAGGCGGCGGGAGCTTCTTATAAGGCGTGTCTTCGGCTGCAGGGCGCAGGATATTTGGATTGTTTTCATAAAGGATATATTCTTGGCGGCAATCATTTCGCTTGCGATAAGCACCGTTTTGTATATTGTTTACGCGGCGGCCTCGGGCAGGGGCATCGAGTGGGCAAGGCTGCCGCTGCAGTGCCTCGTGATGCTCGCCGGTGCAGTAATTATTGTGATGATTGCGACGGCTTTTCCGACGGCGAAGACGATGTCGGCGGAACCGGCGGAGAGCCTAGGAAGGTACAGGGGGTGACGCGATGAGGGCAGGGACGAAAATACGCATGGGGCTTGACATGATCCTGTGGGAGAAAAAGAACTTTATTTTCTCAATATTATTGGCTGGGACGGGCTTTCTGCTGGCGGGGTTCACGCTTTTGGTTTTCCTAGTCGCAAATTACGCGAGGATCTCCGCGAACGACGTCCTCTCGCAGGGGATATCGCACACGGGGACGGTCATGGTGGACGATTGCTACACGGACGAGGCGACCGCGTATCGGAGGGCGGCTGCAGAGCTTGGGGACATTGCCGGTATCGGTGCCGTGCACTACGGCGGCTACGACAGGACGGTCTTCCCTGACCTGTATGCAATCCAGGACGGAAACAGCGTAAACGAGACGAACCCGGGATACCTGCAGATGCTTGTCGTCGACATGGAGGCACTTGACATCGGGCAACTTGAGATTGCGGAGGGAACGGCCCCAAATGCTCTGGATGCCTCAGATGATAATGTCTTTTATCTCTACCTCGGCTATGCCTACCGCGGCATCGAAGTCGGGACGCAGTACCAAGACGGCGGCATCACCTACGAGGTCGCGGGGATGCTGAAAAAGGACGCGACATTTTTATCGACAGAGCTGTCGTCGTACATAAGCCTTGCGACGATGCGCTGCGACGTGAACATGAACTACGAGATAGTCTGCGTCAGCAGCGGGATGTCGACATATGCGCCGTGGTTCTTCGCGGTGGACAAAAATTCGGATTTCGAGGCGGGAATGCAAAAGCTCGAGGAGCTCGCCGAGGAATACGGCGTCGACACGGAGTTTACGCCGCTCGAGGAATCGTTCGAGGAGGCGGACGAGGAGAGCGAGATTTTGCAGGACATACTGCGGGAGACATTGTCCTTATTTTTAATCGTCATTTTTGTGATAATAACGGTGCTCGAGGTCGTGCAGGTCTACCACATGTCGCACAGGTTCGGGATATTTTACGCGGTGGGCTTCGAGACCTCGGACATATGGCAGATGCTCATGGTAAAAAATATAATTTATTTCATATGCTCGGCGGCGATCGGGACTTGTCTGACGATATTTGTCGGGCGTAAATGTTTCGTAGATGACTTTCAGGCATCGGAGGTGTTTGGGAGGCTTTTGTTCCTGCGAGTGCTTCCGGTATGTATCTTGCTCATGCTTGCGATATTCGCCGTGGCGACCGCCGTGCCGTGCCGCATCTTCGGGAAGATGGACCCGGCGGAGCTTCTGAAGGAGGAATGAGAGATGATAAGACTTGAAAACATATGCAAGATTTACGGGAAAAAACAGGCCAGCACCAAGGCACTTACGGACATTTCGCTCGAGGTGGGGGACGGCGAGATGGTCGCCATCGTCGGGACGTCCGGCTCGGGGAAGACCACGCTGCTCAACATCCTCGGGGCGATGTCGCGGCCTGATTCGGGAACTTATTTTTACGGGGAGAGGGACGTGACGAAACTCGATAAAAACGCCCTGAACAATTTCCGAAGGGATGAGGTCGGATTCGTGTTCCAGTATTTCGAGCTGATGGAGCAGTACACGGTGCTTGAAAACGTCGAGATGCCGCTCCTGCCAAAGGGAGTGCGGGGGCGGGAGAGGCGCGAGCGGGCGATGGACTGCCTGGCGCGGCTCGGCATTGAAAAATTGTCGCAGAGACGTCCCGGGAGCCTCTCGGGAGGGCAGAGGCAGAGGTGCGCGATTGCCCGCGCCATCGTCGGAGACTGCGGCCTCATCCTTGCGGACGAGCCCACAGGAGCGCTCGACAACAGGACGACGGGCGACATCCTCGACGTGTTTGGAGAGATTAATGCGGCGGGAAGGACAGTCATAATAATCACGCATGACATGGAGGTCGCCAGCCGCTGCGGGAGGGTGCTTCAAATCGAGGACGGGAGGATAGTGGAGTAATATTTTCCTTGACAAACCCTCCATTTTATGCAAAAATAAAATCAGAGTTTGGATTTGCATAAATTTGGAGGGGCAAAATGTACTACGAGCGGGCCATTGAGCCGGTGATCCAGGAGATAAATGAGACGTTTCCAGTCTTGGTCGTGACGGGGCCGAGGCAGGTCGGCAAGACGACGCTGCTTTCGAGGATGGCGAAAAGCGACAGGAAGATTGTCTCCCTCGACAATCCGACCGTGAGGAATTTTGCCAAGACCGAGCCGGAGATGTTTCTGCAGCGGTACGCCCCACCTGTCATGATAGATGAGATTCAGTACGCCCCCGAACTTTTCGATTATATAAAAATATGGGCAGACCGTGAGAGGCGATGCGGGGATTTTTGGTTGACAGGCTCACAGGCATATCATATGATGAAGCATGTGACGGAGTCACTGGCGGGGAGGGCAGGCGTTGTCCGTATGCTCGGGCTTTCCAACGATGAGATTCGTGGGTTGAATTTTATGCCATTTAGGGTGGATATTCCCGACCTGATGAAAAGGGCGGGCGCGGCGGCTCCCATGAACGTTTCCGAGATTTATCAGAGGATTTTTAAGGGATCGATGCCGCGACTTTATGAAAATGATAAGGTGAACAGTTCCAGGTATTACGAGTCATATCTCGAGACATATATCAGCCGCGACATAAGGGATCTGTCGCAGGTGGCAGATGAGCTGACATTTTTAAATTTCATGAATATCGTCGCCGCTCGGACCGCGACAAATGTGAATTACGAGACATTGGCGGGCGAGGCGGGCATCACTGCGCCCACGGCGAAACGCTGGCTTTCCATATTGGTCTCATCGGGGATCGTCGCGCTGATCCAGCCGTTTTCAAACAATGCCCTAAAGCGCGTGATAAAAGCACCGAGGATGTATTTTCTGGACACCGGCCTGTGCGCGCACCTGACCAAGTGGAACAGCGCCGAGGTGCTTGAGAGCGGGGCGATGGACGGCGCGTTTTTCGAGACCTGGGTCGTCTCCGAGATATATAAAAGCTACATAAACGCAGGTCAGACACCACCGCTTTATTTTTATCGCGACAGCAACAGGAGGGAAATCGACCTTATCATATATCAGGACGCGACCGTGACCCCGATAGAGATAAAAAAGAGTGCGTTCCCAAAGAATGCGGTCAAAAATTTTTCGGTTTTAAATCCGCTTGAAAATGAGTCCGCAGAGGACGAGCCTCCGTTTAAAGTAAAAATCGGGAACGGCGCGGTGGTGTGCATGGCGGCGGATTTGATCCCTGTCGACAGAAAAAACTGGTACGTCCCGGCATGGCTGATTTAGGAGATACGGCATATGGCAGATGACAATAAAAAAACAAAAGAACCCTCATGCCCGTACAAAAAGAAGTGCGGCGGCTGCGATTACCAGGGGATGGCCTACGAGGAGCAGCTGAAAAGAAAGCGCGGATATGTGCATAAGCTCCTGCCGGAGTGCAGGCTCATGCCAATCGTCGGGATGGACGACCCGCTTCACTATAGGCATAAGGTGCAGGCTGCTTTTGACTGCGTCCGCGGCGGAAAAATCGTGGCGGGGACTTATGCGAAAAACAGCCATGATGTCGTGCCAATCGACAGATGCATGATTGAAAACGAGGAGGCCAACGCGATCATACGCGACATCCGCGACATGCTGCGCTCGTTTAAGATAAAGACCTACGACGAGGACACGGGCTATGGCCTGCTGCGCCACGTCCAGGTTCGCGTCGGCTATCGCAGCGGGCAGATAATGGTCGTGCTGGTGCTCTCATCGCCGATCCTCCCGTCGAAGAATAATTTCGTGAAGGTGCTGCGGCAGAAGCACCCAGATATAAGCACGGTCATAATAAACGTCAACGATGAGCACACGAGCATGGTGCTCGGCGAACGCAATATCACCGTGTATGGAAAGGGATATATCGAGGACGAGCTCTGCGGACTGAAATTCCGAATTTCGCCGGGGTCGTTCTATCAGGTAAATCCGAGGCAGACGGAGCTTTTATATAAAAAAGCGATCGAGTACGCGGGACTCACAGGAAAGGAGCGCGTCATCGATGCCTACTGTGGGACGGGGACGATCGGGCTCATCGCGGCGGGCGGCGCGCGCGAGGTCATCGGCGTGGAGTCGAACCGGGCGGCAGTGCGCGATGCCATCTCAAACGCGAAATTAAACGGGATAAAAAATATTAGGTTTTACAGCGACGATGCGGGAGAGTTCATGACTTCGCTCGCGCAGGCGGGAGAGAAGGCAGACGTAGTTTTTCTTGACCCGCCGCGCACCGGGAGCAGCGAGGCTTTCCTCGCGTCGCTTGCGCGTTTAAATCCCGACCGCGCCGTATATGTCTCCTGCGATCCGGAGTCGCTCGCCCGCGACGCGAAGTATTTGACAAAACACGGGTACACCCTCAAAGAGTGCACACCGTTTGACTGCTTCCCGTACACGAAGCACATTGAGAATGTCGCCCTGCTCTGCAAAAAATAAAAGTATTTGGTTGGGAGAATAATTCGTCATGGACAACCTGCGCTTCAGCTTAAACGCCACAATCCCGCTTTTCATCTGCATGATATTCGGGATGTTTTTCAAAAAAATCGGGCTCTTCGATGATAATATGGTAAAGAAGCTGAACTCGTTCGTCTTCAAGGCGGCGCTTCCGGTCATGCTTTTCGAGGACCTCGCGGCGGAGGATTTCTACGAGGTATGGAACACGAAGTTCGTGCTCTTCTGCTTTTTTGCGACGCTCATCTCGATCGCGCTGTGCATCTTGATTTCCCTGTTTTTCAAGGGCAGGGGGCAGCGCGGGGAGTTCGTCCAGGCCGCCTACCGCAGCAGCGCGGCGATAATGGGCGCAGCCCTGATTGAAAATATTTACGGAAACTCGGGGATGGGGCCGCTCATGATAATCGGCTCGGTGCCGCTCTACAACGTCATGGCGGTGGTGGTGCTCTCGTTCACGGGCGAGGGAACCGAGAGCCATAAAATGGACAGAAAACTTATTTTAAATACACTGAAAGGCATTATCACGAACCCGATAATAATAGGAATTATAATCGGACTATTGTGGTCGCTCATAAAAATCCCGCAGCCCGCGATAATGGAGAAATCGCTAAATTACATAGGAGTCCTCGCCACGCCGCTCGGGCTGATGTCGATGGGAGCGTCGTTCGAGTTTGGCAAGGCGCTTAAGAACCTGCGACCGGTGATCGTCGCGGCGGTATTGAAACTGGTGGGGCTTGCGGCGATATTTCTCCCAATTGCCGTCGCGCTGGGCTTTCGCGAGAGCTACCTCGTGGCGATCCTCATCATGCTCGGCTCGCCGACCACGGTCAGCTGCTACATCATGGCGAAAAACATGGGGCACGAGGGCAGCCTCACTGCCACATCCGTCATGCTGACGACGCTCTGCAGCGCGTTCACGCTGACCGCATGGCTGTATATTTTGAGGTCGATGGGATT
>JAJQIQ010000248.1 GCA_021199135.1 Clostridiales bacterium
AGGGCAAGGAGTTCGACCCGGAATTCCACAACGCGGTCATGCAGGTCGAGGACGAAAACCTCGAGGCCGGTACGGTCGCGCAGGAGCTGCAGAAGGGCTACACCTACAAGGATACGGTGGTGCGCCACAGTATGGTTTCGGTAGTTCAATAGTGAAATGTAGATTGCATTTTACGCCAGCACACCAATAAAGTTGAGCTGACGTTAAAATAAAATTTAGATTTAACTTTTTATCCAGAACTTAACAAAACTTTTGATTATGATAGGAGGAAAAGAAAATGGGAAAGATCGTAGGAATTGACCTTGGAACGACAAACAGCTGCGTGGCGGTCATGGAGGGCGGCAAGCCTACCGTCATCGCAAACCAGGAGGGCGCGAGGACGACCCCGTCCATCGTGGCCTTCACGAAGACCGGCGAGCGCCTCATCGGCGAGCCCGCAAAGAGGCAGGCGGTCACGAACGCCGAGAAGACGATTTCTTCAATCAAGCGCCACATGGGCACCGACTACAAGGTAAGCATTGATGACAAGCAGTACAGCCCGCAGCAGATCTCCGCGATGATCCTTCAGAAGCTGAAGGCCGACGCTGAGGGGTACCTAGGCGAGAAGGTCACCGAGGCGGTCATCACGGTGCCGGCGTACTTCAACGACGCGCAGCGGCAGGCGACGAAGGACGCGGGCAAGATCGCGGGCCTCGACGTGAAGCGCATCATCAACGAGCCGACGGCGGCGGCGCTGGCGTACGGCCTCGACAACGAGAAAGAGCAGAAGATCATGGTATACGACCTCGGCGGTGGCACGTTCGACGTATCGCTCATCGAGATCGGCGACGGAGTCATCGAGGTTCTCGCGACGAACGGCGACACGCACCTCGGCGGCGACGACTTCGACAACAAGATCACGCAGTGGATGATCGACGAGTTCAAGAAGGCGGAGGGCGTCGACCTCTCGACCGACAAGATGGCGATGCAGCGCCTGAAGGAGGCGGCCGAGAAGGCGAAGAAGGAGCTCTCCTCCGCGACGACGACGAACATCAACCTCCCGTTCATCACGGCTACCGCCGAGGGACCGAAGCACTTCGACATGAACCTCACCCGCGCGAAGTTCGACGAGCTGACGCACGACCTCGTCGAGAAGACCGCGGTTCCGGTGCAGAACGCGATGAAGGACGCAGGGCTTACGAACGCGGACCTCGGCCAGGTGCTCCTGGTAGGCGGATCGACCCGTATCCCGGCGGTCCAGGAGAAGGTAAAGCAGCTGACCGGCAAAGACCCGTCGAAGAACTTGAACCCGGACGAGTGCGTCGCGATTGGCGCGTCCATCCAGGGCGGCAAGCTCGCGGGCGACGCGGGCGCAGGCGAGATCCTTCTTCTGGACGTCACCCCGCTCTCACTCTCCATCGAGACGATGGGCGGCGTGGCGACGAAGCTGATCGAGCGCAACACGACCATCCCGACGAAGAAGAGCCAGATATTCTCCACGGCAGCCGACAACCAGACCGCCGTCGACATAAACGTGGTGCAGGGCGAGAGGCAGTTCGCCCGCGACAACAAGTCGCTCGGCCAGTTCCGCCTCGACGGGATCCCGCCGGCACGCCGCGGCGTTCCGCAGATTGAGGTCACGTTCGACATCGACGCGAACGGCATCGTGAACGTCTCCGCGAAGGACCTAGGCACCGGCAAGGAGCAGCACATCACGATCACCGCGGGCTCGAACATGTCCGACGACGAGATTGACAGGGCAGTGAAGGAGGCCGCTGAGTTCGAGGCGCAGGACAAGAAGCGCAAGGAGGCGATCGACGCGAGAAACGACGCGGACGCGTTCGTATTCCAGACGCAGCAGGCGCTTGACCAGGTCGGCGAGCAGATCGATCCGGCGGACCGCTCCGCTGTGGAGGCCGACATGAACGCGGTCAAGTCCATCCTCGACGCGCACCCGGACGCAGACCAGATGTCAGATTCAGACGTGGCTGAGCTCAAGGCGGCCCAGGAGAAGCTGACCGAGAGCGCACAGAAGGTCTTCGCGAAGATGTACGAGCAGGCCCAGGCCGCGCAGCAGCAGGCAGGCCCGGCCCCGGACATGGGCGGATACACCGACCCGAACCAGAACCCGAATGCGGGCAGCGGTGGCGGCGACGGCGGCGATGACGACGTGATCGACGCGGATTTTAAAGAAGTATAAATTAAAACCAGATTTAATAAATTAAAAGCATGGCATTGGGGTCAAATTTGTTTTGACCCTAATGTCATACTTAAAGGAAGGTATAATTATGGCAGAGAAAAGGGATTATTACGAGGTGCTCGGGGTCTCAAAGAACGCCTCGGAGGATGAGATAAAGAAAGCCTTCCGCCAGGTCGCAAAGAAGTACCACCCGGACATGCACCCGGGCGACAAGGACTGCGAGGAGAAGTTCAAGGAGGCGCAGGAGGCCTACGCTGTGCTTTCGGACGCGGACAAGCGGAAACAGTACGACCAGTTCGGCCATGCGGCGTTCGACGGGAGCATGGGCGGGGGCGGCTTCGACTTCTCCAGCATGGACATGAGCGACATCTTTGGGGATCTCTTCGGCGACCTCTTCGGTGGCGGCTTCGGAGGTGGCTCGCGCCGCTCCGGCAGGGGCGGCCCGTCGAAGGGAGCCAACGTGCGCATGGGAGTGCGCATATCGTTTGAGGATGCGATCTTCGGCTGCGACAGGGAGCTCGAGTTTCCCTATAAGGAGGAGTGCCCGTCCTGCCACGGGAGCGGTGCGAGGCCAGGGACGTCGCCCGAGAACTGTTCTCGCTGCGGCGGCAGCGGAAAGATTGTCGAGTCGCGCCAGTCGATGTTTGGCATGATGCAGAACGTCTCTGTCTGCCCGGAGTGCGGCGGTTCTGGCAAGGTCGTGCGTGACAAGTGCCCGGACTGCCGGGGAGTTGGCTACATCTCAAAGCGGATCAAGAAGAAGGTCGAGATCCCGGCGGGCATCGACAACGGCCAGTGCGTCCGCGTCCGCGACTACGGCGAGCCCGGCACGGGCGGGGGACCTAGGGGGGATCTGCTCGTCGAGGTCTCTGTCCAGCGCAGCAACAAATTCGAGAGGCAGGATACGAACATCTACTCGAACGCGTCGATCTCGTTCGCGGTCGCGGCGCTCGGCGGCGATGTGCGCATAAGCACTGTGGACGGCGACATCATCTACACCGTCTCGCCGGGGACGCAGACCGGCACCCGCATCAGGCTGAAGGGCAAGGGCGTTCCGTCCCTGCGCAACCGTGACCTCAGGGGCGACCACTATGTGACGCTCATCGTCCAGACCCCGACTGGCCTTGGCAAGGAGGCCAAGGAGAAACTGCGCGAGTTCGACGAGCTCACCGGCGGGTCGCTCACGAAGGAGGGCGGCTCCGACACCAAGGGGAGGAAAAAGGGGTTTATGGGCAAAATGCGCGAAAATAAAGAGGAATAATCAATATTTTTAGTGAAACTTAACTATAGATTTAATTATCGAAGTAGGTTATCATGATTCTTAACATGATTAGCATGAGATTTTGTTTGTCTTTGTTAGGAGTTGTGTACAATGACGCTGGACGAAGAGCGCAGGGCTTTAGATGAGCAGCGGCGGGCGCTGGACCGCGAGAGGCGCGAATTTACCCACAGGGTCGAGATTGAGGACAGGCGCCTTGAGCAGCAGCAGAAGCTTTTCGACATGAAGTTCAAGATCCTCGAGGATGAGCTTGTGAAGCTCGCGAGCGAGAAGGAGCACGTGGAGCGCCAGAAGGAGTTCTACAGCCGCCTCAACGACTTTGAGGCGCAGAGCGCCATGTGTGCGCCGCGCGACAACATCGTGCGGGGCGAGATGTTCTTCACGGGAGTCGGAAACAAGCAGTCGCTCAGGAAGAGATACAAAGATTTAATCAAGATTTATCATCCAGATAACCTTGACGGAGATAAAGCCACAATCCAAGAAATTAACAGTGAATATAACAAACTTTGTGCACAGATGAGTAGCTAAGGGCGTGTGATGATTCACACGCCTTTACCTTTACTTAAATCTAAAATTATTATAAGGAGGGTTATTGCAATATGGGAAGCGACATGGACAGAAGGGCTATCGTAGAGGAACTTCACAGGGCTTTTAACGAGTCGAACCCGCAGGATGAGACCACAGCGGAGGAGGACACTTCGTTTCAGGAGCACAGCAGCTCTTTAGTAGCGGATCCGAACCTCGACGTGAGCGTGAAGGAGGACGACGAGCTCCCGAAGCTGACCGAGGAGGAAATCTTCGAGCGGCTTCACAAGGCGCGCAGAGAAGGCAAGTCATGAGATGGAAGAAGTACACGATCGAGACGACGACCGTCGCGGAGGACTTCCTGGGCGAGATGCTGGGAGAGCTCGGAATCGATGGGATTGAGGTCGAGGATCGGGTTCCGCTCTCCGAGAGAGACCAGGCGGACATGTTCATCGATTTTCTCCCGGAGCTTCCGCCCGACGACGGGACGAGCCTCGTCAGCTTCTACGTCGAGGACGACGGGAGCGACCAGGGCGCGCTTCTTACGAAAGTCAAATCTGCCTTGGAGAAACTGCGCGACACCGTCGATGTCGGCGCGGGCACGATCACATCGTCCGAGACCGAGGACCTCGACTGGGTGAACAACTGGAAGAAATTTTTCTCGTCGTTTACTGTAGGAGATATCTTCATCAGGCCGACCTGGGAGGCCGAGACCGAGGTTCCGGCGGGAAAGACTTTAATCGAGATCGACCCGGGCATCTCGTTTGGCACGGGAAAGCACGAGACGACGCAGCTTTGCATAAGGCAGCTCGACAAGCGCATCGCGGGGCATCCCCGTGTGCTCGACATAGGCTGCGGGAGCGGGATCCTCTCGATCGTCGCGCTGAAGCTGGGCGCGGGCGAGGTCGTCGGGACGGACGTGGACAGTGATTGCCTGACGTCGACGCGGGATAACCTGCGCACAAACGGCTTAGATACTGCAAATGCGAGGTTTTACCTCGGAAATTTAATCGACAATGAAGATTTGCGCGGGCAGGTCGGCACGGGCTACGACATAGCGGTCGCAAATATTTTGGCTGACGTCATCATTCCGATGGCACCGGCGGTTTTTTCTTGCGTAAAACCGGGCGGCTGCTTCATCTCGTCGGGCATCATCGACTTCAAGGAGGGCGAGGTGAAAGCGGCGCTTGAGGCGGCGGGCTTTGCCGTGGAGGAGATTGAGCGCCAGGGCGAGTGGGTCGGGATCGTGGCGGTAAGGCCGGAGGCTTGACATGCACCAGTTTTTCGTTGACGGGGACAAAAGCGGCGCGGACTCGATAGAGATTGTCGGCGGCGACGCAAACCACATAAAAAACGTGCTCCGGATGAGGCCGGGCGAGAACCTGCGCGTCCGCGACGATGCGGGGAACGCATATCTCTGCCACATCGCGGAGCTTTGGGACGGCGCGGTCGTAGCGGCGGTCGATGGGATCGATTCATCGGACACGGAACTGCCGAATCAGGTTTTCCTGTTTCAGGGGCTGCCGAAGGGGAGCAAGATGGAGACCGTCGTGCAGAAGTCGGTGGAGCTCGGAACCTACGAAATCATCCCGGTCGCGATGCGCCGCAGCGTGGCAAAGCTTGACGGAACGCGGGCGGAGGGCAAGGTGCGCCGGTGGCAGGCGATCGCGGAGGGCGCGGCGAAGCAGTCGGGGCGCTCAATCATCCCAAAGATGCGCATGCCCGTCTCGTGGGATGAGGCACTCAAGATTGCGGAAGGGCTCGATGTCCTGCTGGTTCCATATGAGAATGAGCAGGGGATGGACGGGACGAGAGAGGCAATCCAGTCAATTTCAAAGGGCGCGACCGTGGGCGTGTTCATAGGACCGGAGGGCGGCTTCGACGGCGACGAGATCGCATCGCTCCCAGGGAGGGCAAAAAAGATTTCGCTCGGCAAGAGGATACTCCGCACAGAGACGGCGGGGATGGCGACGCTTGCGATGCTGGTTTACGCATTAGAGAGCTAAAAAATTAAACCTAGATTTAATTATTCCAATAAAGTCATGCGACAGAAAGCAAAGGATAAAGTTTACTCGCGATTAGACTTTGCATAGTTACGGTGGTGTTTATGGAAGCGTATCTGGACAATTCGGCGACTACGCGCTGCTGCGACGAGGCGGTGGAGATGATGCGGCGAGTCCTCTCGCAGGACTACGGGAACCCCTCGTCCATGCACGCAAAGGGCGTCGATGCCGAAAACTTCATGAAGGACGCGCAGAAGAAGATCGCAAAGACGCTCCGCTGCAAGGAGCAGGAGATCTGCTTCACCTCGGGCGGCACGGAGTCCAACAACTTGGCGATTTTGGGCGTGGCCGAGGCAAACCGCCGCACAGGCCGTCACATCATTACCTCATCGGTGGAGCACCCGTCCGTCAGGCAGACGGTCCGCTGGCTTTCGGAGCAGGGCTGCGAGGTGACGTACCTCCCCGTGAACGCCTACGGTGAAATATTACTTGATGATTTAAGAAACGCGCTGCGCCCGGACACGGTGCTGGTCACTCTCATGCACGTCAACAACGAGATCGGCGCCCTGGAGCCCGTCGCTGAAGCCGGGAGGATTGTCCACGAGAACAATCCCAAAACCATTTTTCACGTCGACGCGATCCAGTCCTACGGGAAGTTTCCGATTTTCCCGGGCAGGATGGGCATAGACCTTCTGTCCGTGAGCGGCCACAAGATCCACGGGCCGAAGGGTAGCGGCTTCCTCTACGTCAAGGACAAGGCAAAGATCGCCCCCCTGTTGCACGGGGGCGGGCAGCAGCGGGGACTGCGCTCTGGCACGGAGAACGTCCCGGCGATCGCGGGGCTCGGGGTCGCGGCGGAGCTCGCATACAAAAATCTGGAAGACAATGCAAACCATATGTATGAGATGCGGGAGAGGCTGATAGAGGGCGTGCTCGGCATAGAGGGCGTGTCGGTAAACGGGCGGCAGGGCAGGGAGGCCGCGCCGCACATCGTCAGCGTGAGCGTCGACGGCGTCCGCGCCGAGGTCTTGCTCCACGCGCTCGAGGATCGGGGCATCTACGTCTCGGCGGGGAGCGCGTGCTCGTCGAACCGCCCGGAGGTCAGCGCGACGCTCACTGCGATAGGGCTGCGCAAGGATTTGCTCGATTCGACGGTGCGGCTCAGCCTGTGCGAGGCGACGACGGCGGAGGAGATCGACTACACGGTGGCCGCGCTCGGGGAGCTGATACCGATGCTTAGAAGATACAAGAGGAGCTAGGGATGTACAAGGCATTTTTAATAAAATACGCGGAGATCGCGGTAAAGGGGAAGAACCGCGGGCTGTTCGAGGAGGCCCTCGTCA
>JAJQIQ010000103.1 GCA_021199135.1 Clostridiales bacterium
ACGGGATAAACGACGCGCCGGTGCTCACCCGGGCGGACGTCGGGATCGCGATGGGAGCGCTCGGCTCCGACGCGGCGATCGAGGCGTCGGATATAGTCCTGATGGACGACGACCCGCTGAAGATCTCGACGGCGATCCGCATCGCACAGAAGTGCATGCGCATCGTCCACGAGAATATCGTCTTCGCCCTCGGGGTCAAGCTTATCTGCTTATTGCTTGGGGCATTGGGAATAGCAAATATGTGGGTCGCGATCTTCGCGGACGTGGGGGTCATGATCCTCGCGGTGCTCAACGCAATCCGTGCACTGTTTGTAAGAGCGCCCGCTTGAAGGTCTCACACGGGGGCGTATATAGATACAGGAGGTTGAACGTAATGCAATCAGACGAGAAAGACGAGATCGAGTGCTGCAGTGAGACGGTGGTCCACCGCGACGTCGTGGAGAAAGTGAACGAGACTATGCCCGACGAGACGGAGCTCTACGACCTCGCGGAGCTCTTCAAGGTCTTCGGCGACTCGACGCGCATACGGATATTGTTCGTGTTGTTCGAGGCGGAGGTCTGCGTGTGCGACCTCGCGGAGACGCTGCACATGACGCAGTCGGCGATATCGCACCAGCTGCGGATTTTGAAGCAGAGCAAGCTCGTCAAGAGCCGCCGCGAGGGCAAGTCCGTGTTCTACTCGCTCGCGGACGGCCACGTGCGCACGATAATCGCGCAGGGCCGCGAGCACATCGAGGAGGACTAATGGTTACTAATCCTTGACCTTTTGTGTGAAGTATTGTAGAATATTCAACAGGTATGTGAGATTTCGCGATAAGTCGTAAATCTGTTTTGTGAACTGCAATATGAACTTTCAGAAAGGCACAATAGCGCAGGGAGGCTACCCGTTATGAACAGAAAGATTGCGTTTAAGATATCGATAGTCCCCATAATGATCTTCGCGTCGGGCGAGGACGAGCGAGCCTCGATAACGAGCAACATCACGACGACCGAGGGCAGCCTTCTCACTTCCCTCGACACGCGGCAAGGCTACATCCAGTATGTGAACATCTTAAATATCGTAAACATAATCCATGCGCAGAAAAATTCACAGGCGACGGACAACCTGACCGAGATGATCGAGGGCATCGAGAACAAGCAGGACACGAACGCAGAGGTCAGCGCGGACCTCGCTGACGCGATTGCATTCCTGACTGAAAAAAATATAATCAGGATTTAATTTTATGAGCAAACCCGAAGACAATGCAGACTTAGCGGAGTATTACAACAAATTCAACGAGGACAAGCGCCTCGACAGCCGCCATGGCCAGGTGGAGTTTATCACGAGCATGAAATACATCCACGAGAGCCTCGAGGCGGTCGCGGATTGGCGCAAACCCTGCGAGATTTCGATCCTCGACGTCGGGGCGGCGACGGGCCGATACAGCATCCCGCTTGCCGAGGAGGGCTACCAGGTCTCCGCGGCGGAGCCGATAAAGCACAACCTCGGCCGTCTGCGCCAGAAGACTGACAAGGTGAGCGCCTGCGGCGACGACGCGAGACGCCTCAAGCACTTTGCGGACAACAGCTTCGACGTGACGCTTCTCTTCGGGCCTATGTACCACCTGCACGGCGAGGAGGACAAGCTTCAGGCCTTCTCCGAGGCCAGGCGCGTGACGAAGCCCGGCGGGCGGATTTTGGTGGCGTACGTGATGAACGAGTTTGCGGTCATAACCTACGCGTTCAAGGAGAGGCACATCCTCGATGGCGAGGCGGACGGGATGCTCGATGAGCGGTTCCACTGCACCGAGGCGGCGAACCCGCTGTACTCGATGGTGAGGCTCGAGGACATCGACCGGCTGAACGCCAAGGCGGGGCTGGGGATGTCGCGGGTAAAGATCGTGGCGTCGGACGGGCCGGCGAACTATATGCGAAAATATCTAAACGCGCTCACCGAGGAGGAGTTCTCACGGTTCGTGGACTACCACCTTTCGACCTGCGAGAGGATGGACCTGATGGGTGCGTCGGGACACACGCTCGACATACTCTTTAACGGGAAAGTGATTTAATCATGATTTAATAAATAATAAATTAATTCATGATTTAATAAATCGTTCAGACGCAGTTAGTTGGGACACTTTAAGGAGAAATACATATGTACAAACAGCGATCTGGGAAGCAATGGGGAAACGGCAACGGAAT
The DNA here is from genome assembly GCA_021199135.1 of Clostridiales bacterium. Classification (GTDB taxonomy): domain Bacteria; phylum Bacillota; class Clostridia; order Lachnospirales; family Lachnospiraceae; genus Roseburia. The sequence continues at coordinate 2,182 of JAJQIQ010000103.1, forward strand.
CTACAGCGGCGGGGTGAACCGCTTTGCGGTGCAGTCGCACATAGGAGAGACCTCGGAGAGGAAAGATGAGGCATCGCTCGACGCTGGAAATGACGTCCCGGCGAGCGATGACGAGAAGATCGGCTCAGGCCTGCTCGCGCTCGACCGCATAGACGGCTTTGACATCCGCCCAGGCTTTTACAGGATGAACGGTGCGTACCAGTCCGGCAACGGGGTGAGCTTCACGATAAACTCGCATGGAGCGACGAGCTGCACGCTTCTTCTGTACCATGCGGACGAGCAGGAGCCATTCGCCCGAATTAAGATACCGGAAGCATACAGGCTAGGAGACGCATATTCAGTGCTTGTGTTTAACCTTCCTATCGAGGATCTCGAGTACGCTTACCAGTTTGAAGGCCCGAAGGATCCGGCAAGGGGGCTCTTGTTTGATCCTAAAAATGTCATCCTCGACCCTTACGCGCAGGCTGTGACGGGTCAGAAGAACTGGGGTGAGAAGGACGAGGGGGACGTGCCTTTCGTCTACCATGCCCGTGTCGTAAAGAGCACGTTCGACTGGAACAAGCAGAAGCAGCTGGAGCATCCTTTTGAGGATCTCATCATATACGAAACCCATGTCCGCGGCTTTACGAAGGACGAGTCGTCCGGCGTCGTCGGAGGGGGCACGTTCGAGGGGCTGCGCCAGAAGATCCCGTACCTCAAGGATCTCGGGATAAACGCGGTCGAGCTCATGCCCATATTTGAGTTCGACGAGATGGAGAGCGCGCGCGTCGTCGACGGGGTGCAGCTCTACAATTACTGGGGCTACAACACGGTCTCATTCTTCGCCCCGAACACGAGCTACGCTTACGCCGACAAGCACAACCAGGAGGGCGACGAGCTCAAGCACCTCATAAGGGAGCTCAAGGAGAACGGAATCGAAGTCATCCTCGACGTCGTCTTCAACCATACCGCCGAGGGCAACGAGAACGGCCCATGTTTCAGTTTCAAGGGCCTCGACAACAACATCTACTATATGCTCACGCCGGACGGCTACTACTACAATTTCAGCGGATGCGGCAACGTCCTAAACTGCAACAACGCTGTGGTGCGCCGCTTTATCCTTGACTGCCTGCGCCACTGGGCTATCGACTACCGCGTGGACGGCTTCCGATTCGATTTGGCGTCAATCCTCGGGCGCGACCAGAACGGCGCGCCGATGGAGCACCCGCCGATCCTGGAGATGATAGCGTTCGATCCGATTTTGAGCAGGATGAAGCTCATCGCCGAGGCGTGGGACGCGGGCGGGCTTTACCAGGTCGGGAATTTCCCGTCGTGGGGACGCTGGGCCGAGTGGAACGGGCGCTACCGCGACGATATGCGCCAGTTTTTAAAGGGAGACCCGGACACGGCGGGGCGGGCGATTGCGAGGATCACAGGCTCCGAGGATATATACGACCCGAAAAAACGCGGCTACAGCGCATCGGTCAACTTTCTGACGTGCCACGACGGTTTCACGCTCTACGACCTCTACTCGTACAACACCAAGCACAACGAGAAGAATGGCTGGGACAACACGGACGGCGACAACAACGGCAACAGCTGGAACTGCGGGTGCGAGGGCGAGACGGACGACGTGGGGATAAACGGATTGCGCTGCCGCCTGGTGAAGAATGCCTTCGCCGCGCTGATGTGCAGCAGGGGCCCGGCGATGTTTTTGGCGGGGGATGAGTTCTGCAACACGCAGTTTGGCAACAACAACGCCTACTGCCAGGACAACATCATCTCCTGGCTCGACTGGACGAGGCTTGAGAAATATAAGGAGGTTCACGATTTCGCGCGGCTCATGATCCACTTCCGCAAGCATCACCCTATATTGCGGAAGAATACGAAGCAGGCGGAGTGCGGGCTCCCGTCGATAAGCATCCACAACGGAGAGCCGTACAAGAGCAGCACCGACTACAACACGCACCTCATCGGCATCATGTACGCGGGCCGCAACAGGAAGGACACGGACGACGACATCATCTTCTACGCGATGAACGCCTACTGGGAGAGCCTGGTCATCCGCCTGCCGGAGGCGCCTAGGGGCTGGCACTGGAAGGTCGTCGTGAACACCTACCTCGTGTACAGGGACGGCACTGACTATACGGAGCTAACGGACTCCCCGGGGTGGAACCAGTACATAATAAGGAGCCGCTCGACGCTGATCTTCCAGGCGGAGCGGGACAAGGCCGAGAATCCGGGAAACAATTTCGAGCAGCCGGGCGAGGCGCCGCTGAACGACGAGCTCCTGGCGCTTATCAAAGAGGTGGAGGAGTCCGTCTCGGCGGAAAGCGAAGACGCGGACAAAAAAATTGTGGACAAAGTGGATGGATTGTGATATTATAGTTGGGCAGTTTTAAATGGCTGCCCATGGCGGCGCGTGGCTCAGTTTGGTAGAGCGCTGCGTTCGGGACGCAGAGGTCGCAGGTTCAAATCCTGTCGCGCCGACGTACCTGCTTTTTTCTGTTTTTCTGTTTTCATTTTAAAATGGCCCCTGGCATCGTTTACGGTGCCGGGGGTCATTTTATTTGGCTTGTTTTGAAAATTAAATTACAATTAAACTTCTGTAGGATATGCTGGCGCTTACACGAGAGCAGCTATCCAGAATATCATGAGCCCTATGATTGAGCCTACGCCCAATACATAAGTCATGCATCCCGGCCCGCAGCAGCCGCCTCTGCGACCCCAGCCTCCCCATCCTCTGCGTGGCGGGGGCGGCGGCGGTGGTCCCATGGGTCCACGACCCATTCCACCCATCGGTCCGCCCATGGGACCACGTGGGCCGCCGCCCATCGGGCCTCCCGGCCCGCGGCCGCCGCCCGGTCCTCCTGGTCCTGGTGGCATATAAACCCCTCCTTTCATTCTCTTTGCGCATCAGCGCCAAACATTTTCATGCAACAAAGCTATTATACCATGTAGCTGCGCCGCGGTCAAAGAGATTTTGCGTTCATTGTATTTTTCTTGCGAAAAAAATGTAAAAGTGGTATAATCAAGTCAAGAAATTATAGAGGGGGGGAAGGCAGATGGCACTTCAGTACATGAACAATTACTCGCCGGTAGGTGACGTCGGAATCCTCGTGATGTGCCTGGTGATGATCATCGTGCTGCATGAGAGCTTCATCCACGCGAACCAGGCGTTCAAGATATTCTACTGGACCATAATGATCATTTTGGCGGCGGCCTCGACCAACCTGCTCTTCTACATGACATGCGTTGGCGGCGCGCCGATCGGCGTAGTCATGCTCTTCCGCGCGCTGTACCACATCTGCATGATATGCGCGATGCAGTGCTACGTCGTGTATTTCTACAACATGTTCCTGCTCAAGGACACGCACATTGTCGCGGCGACCGGGGTGGTGAACATCGCGCTTTGCGCCCTCGACATCGTCCTTTGCGCCTTCGACGTCATAGTGCCGATCCCGGGAAGCTTTAAGACCTACGACAACCCGTTTACGATCTGGCTTTTCCTCGCGTTCGTGTTCAGCTTGGCTGCCTGCGCCATCCTCATAATCAGGCACAGGGATTCCATGATCAACCAGATGGCCCGCGCACTCGCCATCACGGAGGCGATATGCGTGATCATGCTGATCGTCGAGTTCTTCTACAAGCACAACTCGTTCATGACGCTGACTTTCCTAATGCCGATGCTCATCATCATGTTCATGGCGCACTCAAACCCGTACAGCGCTAAGACCGGCGCCCTGAACATGGAATCTTTCGAAGATTTCCTTGAGGACCGTATTGACAATGACACGTATTTCATGTGCATCCGTTTCATCTGCAAGGAGGACTTCAAGATATCAGATGAGCTCGGGATGTGCCTCAAGAGCTTCTGGCGCGGTTATTTCAAGAAGGCGGCGTTCTTCAATCCGGTACCTGAGTTCCTGGTCCTGGCGATAGATGGCGCAAACGGGACGCAGGACGAGATAGCCTCCAATGCCGAGAAATTGATTCTGGAAGTGTTCCCGAAATATTACAGCGTGTTTGGCATAAACTACAAGATCGTCACGTTCAGCGGCGTGGAATTCTGCAAGTCTTACCAGGTGTTTGCGCAGATATTCGACTATTTCGCCGAGGACATGGGCGAGAACGCGCACAAGATCTGCGGGGCCGAGGACATGGACGGGCTCCACAGGCATTATTTCATCATCACGCAGCTTGAGGACATCTACAACAAATTTGACCTCAATGACGAGCGCGTGCTCGTGTACTGCCAGCCGATAATAAACACGAAGCTGAGGATCTACGACACGGCGGAGGCCCTGATGCGGATGCAGCTCCCGGAGCTAGGCTTTATCTATCCGAACGAGTTCATACCGCTCGTCGAGAAATACGGCCTGATCCACCGATTCTCGATGATCATCCTGAACAAGGTCTGCAAGAAGCTCTCGGAGCTTGAGGATTACCGCATCAAGCGCATCTCTGTCAACTTTTCGGTCTATGAGCTGCGCAACCAGGACTTCGTCAATGACTTCAAGGCGGTGGTGACGGCGAACGGCATAAGCTACGACAAGGTCGGCGTGGAGTTCACCGAGAGCACGGACATAAACGACTTCGAGAAGATAAAGAACGTCATCGCGCAGCTGAGGCAGCTGGGCTGCAGCATATATCTCGACGACTTCGGCACTGGCTACAGCAACTTCGAACGCCTGCTTGGGCTCAATATGGACGTCGTCAAGTTCGACCGGTCGCTCGTCGTCCTCGCCTCCGACAACGTCAAGGCGAAGTACGTCATGAAGTCATTCTCCGACGCGTTCACGAAGATGGAGTTCAAGGTCCTCTACGAGGGCATCGAGACGAACGAGCAGGAGGAGCTCTGCGTGGACAGCAACGCGAACTACCTGCAGGGTTACAAGTACTCGAAGCCCATCCCAATCGAAGAGCTTCCGAACTTCTTACAGAAGAAATCTGCATAACTTAAATTTGAATTTAAAAAGGGGGAGCGACCGGCAACGCGGCGCTCCCCCTTTTGTCTTGTACTTAAAATTGAAATTAAATCAAAATTTATTTTTTAGCGACCCTAGTGGCGTATTCGCCGATGTGCTTGTCCATCTCGAGGATGTGGAACGAGAGCCAGTTGATGAGGAAAC
>JAJQIQ010000128.1 GCA_021199135.1 Clostridiales bacterium
CGAGGACCCCGCCGACGACATTTGCAAGACCTACACCCTCTCCGACACCGTGCCGGTCGGCATCTACCCTGATTTTTCGATTGATTTCAAGAAGATTGGGGAGCAGTAGCGCGCAAACTCATCCCGCCACGCACCTATCAGCCGCTTTTTGCTCCACGCGGCGTTCGCGGGGCTGGTCGAGGGGAGCTGAATAAACGGGATTTCTGCGCAGAGTTTATTTCCGCCGTTTTTGCAGTCGGAGATATTTTTTTTATACAATTTATGCGCCGTGCCGCCGTTTAGAAAAACGGCGCGAATATTTGCGATTTTGAAAATGCTGTCCATGTCGTTCGGGACGGCATTTTTTATTGAGCTGTCGGACGAGCCCGCGATGTCGCACGAGGCGATCACGTCCCAGAGCGCGATGCCGTGGGAGAGCAGCAGGCGCTTTTTCTCGTCGATTTCCGTGGGAACTGGTTCGTCAAAAATTGCCGCGATCACTTTCCAGAACCGGTTCTGCGGATGCCCGTAATAAAAATTGTTTTCCCGCGACTTCACCGACGGGAACGACCCCAGCACAAGTATCTCCGATTTCCCGTCAAACACCGGCGGAAACGTGTGCCGCAGATGCGAGTATTTCATGTGGTTCACCTCGGATTTTTCATAATCAATTACACCAATCGTAGCATAACACATAAATGACCAGTTTTCAATGCACAACTCCCTATTGCCTTGCATGGCGGGATTGTGGTAAAATGATAAGGATCCGAGAAAAAGGCAATTGCGAGTGATTTTTTGGATTACATAGTTGGATGACGGAGGAAAACGCAAGTGGGCAGGGGCAATGACATTAAAAAACTTGAGGCAAAGCTGTGGGAGTCGGCGGACCTGCTGAGGGCGGGGTCGAAGCTGACCTCCAATCAATACTGCATGCCTGTGCTGGGGCTCATTTTCCTCCGCTATGCGTACAGCAGGTTTAAAATGGCGGAGGCGGAGATATTGCAGGACCGCCCGATGCGAAACGGTAAATCCATGCCGGTCGAGCCGAGCGACTTCACGGCAAAGAGCGCGATCTATCTCCCGACCGAGGCGCAGTATATGTATCTTTTGAACCTGCCGGACAATGTCGCCGCGCAGGGCCTTAAAAACATGGAGGGAAAAGAGATAAACAGCCTGGGCGAGGCGGTGAACAATGCGATGGAGCTGATAGAGGCCCAGAGCGCACAGCTCTCGGGCATCCTGCCGAAGGAGTACACGATGTTCTCCGACGAGCTTTTGGGCGAGCTATTGCGCATTTTCAATAACAGCGCACTGGACGACGTGGGCGGCGACGTGATAGGCCGCATCTATGAATATTTCCTCAATAAATTTGCAAAAAATATCGCCTCCGACGACGGGGTTTTCTTCACGCCGAAGCCGCTCGTGAAGATGATTGTAAACGTCCTCGAGCCGTCGTCGGGAATCCTGCTCGACCCGGCCTGCGGCAGCGGCGGGATGTTTGTCCAGACGGGAGATTTCGTCAACCGGGCGGGAATGAACGCGAACAACACGATGACGTTTTATGGGCAGGAAAAGGTGGAGTACAACGCGAAGCTCTGCCTGATGAACATGGCGGTGCACGGGCTGACCGGCATCATCAAGGCGGGCGACGAGGCCAACACCTTTTACCACGATGCGCACAATCTAAATGGGCGTTGCAATTATGTGATGGCGAATCCCCCGTTCAACGTGGACAAGGTGAAATCCGAGTCCGCGCGGTCCGCAGGACGGCTCCCGTTCGGGCTTCCGAGCGTGAATAAAAGCGACGAGGTCGGAAATGCCAACTATCTCTGGATTTCATATTTTTATTCATATTTAAACGAGCGAGGCAGGGCCGGATTCGTCATGGCGTCGTCCGCGACCGATTCCTCCGGGAAAGAGAAGGCCATCCGCGAGAACCTGATAAAGACGGGTCATGTGGACGTGATGGTGAGCGTCGGGAACAATTTTTTTTACACGAAAAGCCTGCCGTGTACGTTGTGGTTTTTTGACAAGGGAAAGCCCGAGCACCTGCGCGACAAGGTGCTGTTTATCGACGCGAGGGACTACTATACCGTCGTCGACCGGACGCTCAACGAGTGGACGGATTGGCAGCTGAAAAACCTGAACGCGATTGTCTGGCTCTACCGGGGCGAGACTGAGAAATATAAAAATCTGCTTGCGGAATACCACGCCGAGCTGGGCTCCGAAAATCCATTTTCAGAGATTAAAGACGAGGCGGAGTCTGCGCTTGAGGAGGCTCGGAAGGAGGCGAAGGAGGCTGTAAATTCTGCAGCGAAAAAGGATAAGAAAAAAGTCCAGAAAGAGCACGACGAGAAAATCGAGGAGCTGACCGAGAGGCTTGAGACGGCGCGGGAAGCCTGCTGGCTCTACGAAAAGTTCGGCGAGGGGGAATACCAGGACATCCTCGGCCTTTGCAAAATCGCCGACACGAAAATGATCGCCGAGGAGAAGGACTATTCATTGACACCGGGGGCATATGTCGGCGTGGCGCCCGCCGAGGACGACGGCGTGGACTTCCACGAGCGCATGACAGAAATCCAGCGCGAGCTCCTCGACTTGCAGTCACAGAGCAACGAGCTCATGGACAAAATTTCCAGGAATTTCGAGGAGATGGGGATATGAAGTGGGAGAAAATAGCAGTTGGGCAACTGTGCGAAATTACATCGAGCAAACGAATATTTTACTCAGAATATGTCGAAACGGGAGTTCCCTTTTACCGCTCAAAGGAAATAATTGAGAGCTTTAATGGGCAAAAGATTAGCGAGCCATTGTATATTCGTGAAGAAAAGTATGCGGAAATAAAAGAAAAATTTGGCGTACCAGTTGCGGGGGATATGCTATTGACATCAGTAGGGACGATTGGGGTTCCATACATTGTAAAAGACGACGATTATTTTTATTTCAAGGACGGAAATTTGACCTGGTTTCGTAATTTTGATGACAAGTTGTTGTCTAAATATTTGTATTTATGGATAAGCTCGCAATATGGTCAGGCTGTGTTGAATAATATGGTAATAGGCTCATCGCAAAGGGCTTTGACAATATCTGCATTGAAGAGTTTGCAAGTTGAATTACCGCCGATTGGTGTGCAGAATAAGATAGTCGACATCCTCTCCACCTACGACGACCTCATCGAGAACAACCGCAGGCAAATCAAGCTCCTTGAGGAGGCGGCGCAGCGGCTTTACAAGGAGTGGTTCGTGGACTTGCGTTTCCCGGGATGGGAGGAGACCCCGATCGTGGACGGCGTGCCGGAGGGGTGGAGAAAGACTTCTCTTGAAAAGACGTGTTCATTAAAAAAAGACGTGTTGATACCAAAAGAAATGAGGCATGAATTTCCATACATTGGGCTCGAACATATGCCGCGCAATGATATCTGCCTTTGTAATTGGGGATGTGCGGATGAGGTAAATAGCAACAAATTTATATATCACGAAAATGATATTTTGTTTGGAAAGATACGCCCATATTTCCATAAGGTTGGATTTGCATTAAATGATGGCGTGGCATCTACAGATGCGCTAGTTATTCAGCCAGAGAATAAAATATGGGGTCTTATCCTAATGACTTTGTCTAGCGATTTGTTTGTTAGGTATACTTATCAGACGTGCAAAGAGGGGTCAAAAATGCCGCGCGCGGATTGGGATGAAATGAAGAAATATAATATTTTAGTGCCTGATAGCAAATTGCTCACATGGTTTGAAAATTTTGCGAAAAATGTTACGCATCAAATCAAAGTATTAGCTATGCAAAGCAGAAATCTTTCAGAATCCCGCGATCGCTTGCTCCCGAAGTTGATGAGCGGCGAATTGGAGGTGACGGCATGAATGGTGAATATGGGGAAAATATGGCGGTCAGGGATGCGGCGGGAGATTTCTTGCGCGACGAGCTGGGTTGGGAAGTTAAATTTGCATTTAACAAAGAGGATCTCGGCGTGGACGGGATGCTGGGCAGGACGAAATACAGGGAAGTTTTGCTCAGGCGGTATTTTCGTGAGGCACTGAGAAAATTCAACCCCTGGATGGACGAGTCGCAGATGGACGAGGCGCAGAAAGCGATGGAGAGCCGCGCTTCCACGGCATCCGCCATGCAGATCAACGAGGAGAAATATTTCCTGATTCGGGACGGGATACCTGTCACCGAAAAAAAGCCCGATGGCAGCATCGAGACGAGAACAGCGCAGGTGATTGACTTCGAGCACCCGCAGGAAAACCATTTCCTCGCGGTAAAGGAGCTGAAGGTAGACGGCGAAATCTATCATCGACGCGCGGACATTGTCGGCTTCGTGAACGGGATTCCGCTGCTTTTTATGGAGCTGAAAGCGCCGGGCGTGGACGTGCAGAACGCCTACACTGACAATTATACGGACTATCAGGATACGGTTCCGCAGCTGTTTTATTATAATGCTTTCGTGATGCTCTCGAACGGGGAGGAGGCAAAGGTCGGGACGCTCGGCAGCAAATACGAGTTTTTCCATGAGTGGAAGCGCCTTGCGGAGGAGGACGAGGGCAGCGTTGAGCTGGAAACAATGCTCCGCGGGATATGCAGGAAAGAAAATTTTCTTGATCTGTTTGAAAATTTTATTCTATTCGATCATTCCCAGGGCAAGAATGTAAAAATCCTCGCTAGGAACCATCAGTACCTCGGCGTAAATGCGGCTGTGAAGGCATACGAGGAGAGGGAAATCCGCGGCGGAAAACTCGGCGTCTTCTGGCACACGCAGGGCTCCGGCAAGAGCTACTCGATGGTTTTCCTCGCGCAGAAAATACGCCGGAAATTCAAGGGCAGCCCGACGTTTGTGATCCTCACCGACCGCGATGAGCTGAACAAGCAGATCAGCGACACGTTTGAGAACTGCGGCCTGCTCGGAAAATCAAAGGCGAGCCAATTTACTGCAACGAGTTGGGAAAATTTAAATAATAGGTTGACTGGAAACCCGAGCTTTATTTTCACACTTATTCAGAAATTTAATAAAAAGAAGGTCACGCCGATTTATCCCGACCACGACATCATCATCATGTCCGACGAGGCGCACCGCAGCCAGAACGGGATATTCGCGGACAATATGATGGCGTTGCTCCCGACCGCATCGAGGATCGGGTTCACGGGCACGCCGATATTCGCAAATGACAACATCACGGAGAGGACGTTTGGCGGATATGTCTCGATTTATGATTTTCAGCGCGCCGTGGACGACGGGGCGACGGTCCCGCTCTACTATGAGAACAGGGGCGACAAGATTGCCAATCTCGAGCAGCCGGAAATCACGGATGAAATCTTGGATGCGATCGATGCCGCCGACCTGGACCCTGACCAGGAGGAAAAGCTCGAGCAGGAATTTAAAAAGGAAATTCATATTTTGACGGCGGAGAAGCGTCTCCGCGCCATCGCGAAGGATTTCGCGGGGCATTATTCCGACCTGTGGACGAGTGGGAAGGCGATGTTTGTCTGCTTGAACAAAGTGACCTGCGTGAGGATGTACAATTTTGTCCAGGAATATTGGCAGGAGGAAATCGAGAAGTTAGAGAAACAAATTAAATCTGCGACGCAGCAGGAGGCGCAGGAGCTCGAGAGGAAGCTGCAGTGGATGAAAGAAACCGAGATGGCGGTGGTCATAAGCCAGGAGCAGAATGAGATCCAGACGTTCAAAAAGTGGGGGCTTGACATATTGCCGCACCGCGAAAAGATGGAGAAGCGCGAGCTCGACAAGGAGTTTAAGGATGATTCCAGCAACTTCCGCGTCGTCTTCGTCTGCGCGATGTGGCTGACGGGCTTTGACGTGAAATCTCTGTCGTGCCTTTATCTCGACAAGCCGATGAAGGCTCACGCGCTCATGCAGGCGATCGCCCGGGCGAACCGCGTCAGCGAAGGCAAGAGCAACGGCCTCATCATAGATTATGTCGGGGTTGTGAAGGCTCTCCGCAAGGCACTCGCGGATTACACCATAAACGGCAGCGGGGCGGGCAGCGCAAACCCGATGTATGACAAGGAGAAGCTTATCGCCAGGGTGCATGAAATCATCGAAAAGACGGATGCCTATCTCGCGGAGCACGGATTTGCGCTGAGGGAACTGGTCGAGGCAAAAGAGTTCAGGAAAATAAAATTGCTCCGCGACGGCGCGAACGCCATGTGCGAAAGCCCGGAGGTAAAGAGGACATTTCAGGCATATGCGGCTGAGCTTCACCGGCTGATGAAATACGTCAACCACGACGACGTGGACGAGAAGACCCACGCATACAAAAATGCTATAATTGCTATCCGCGGTGAGCTGCAGAAAAAGAAAAAGCATGTGGACAACACCGACATCATAGTCCAGATCAATGGAATCATAGACGAGCATATCTGGATTGAAAATCAGGATAATGTGAACGCTGATGATAACGCAGTCGTCCTCTCGAGGCAGTTTGACATCAGCAAGATCGATTTCGATCTTCTTGCCAAGGAGTTTGCCAGGACGAAGAACAAAAACCTGGTGATGAAAGATTTGGAGGACCTGATACACATTCAGCTGGAAAAAATGATGAAGGTCAATCCGGGGCGGAGCAATTATTATGATCGCTATCAGGAAATAATAAATGATTACAACGAGCAGCAGGATCGGGCGATGATTGAGAAGACGTTCATGGACCTGATGAAATTTACGTCCGATCTGAATGATGAGCAGAAGCGTTATGTCCGCGAGGGCTTTTCCGACGACGAGGAGCTCGCCGTCTACGAGCTCTTGCTGGGGGACAAGGAGGACCTCTCCAAGCAGGACATCGAGAAAATAAAGAAGGTCGCCGTCGACCTGCTCGCGAAGGTCAAGGCGAAGATCGCCGAGCTCGACCACTGGACGGAAAAGGCCGAGACCACCGAGACAGTCAACAATTTAATCAGGAACGTGCTCTGGGAGCAGCTCCCCGAGAGTTACGACAACACCGCCATAGACGCCTACCGCGAACGCATCTGCGAGTACGTCTACACGCATTACAGGGATGTGGCGTGAGGAGGAGAAATACGTGCAAACCCAAACCACCATCGCGGGGATTCCCGTGACGATAAATAAAAATAAAGGACAGAAAAATCTATATATCCGCGTCAAGCCGCCGGAGGGAGATGTCGTCATCAGCGCGCCTTATCGGATGAGCCGCGCAGATATTGAGAAATTTTTCGTGAGCAAATTGCCGGAGATTGAGGCATC
>JAJQIQ010000056.1 GCA_021199135.1 Clostridiales bacterium
GGATTATGCGGTGGAGGAGAAGACGCTTCGCATCCTCTCGATAGACCCGGAGAAGCGCAACCGCGAGATCTGCGACTTAGTCGTGGACAACACCGACGGCCGCGGCGCGCATACAATATTGAGGATGATCGAAGAAAATTAAATGGACATTTAAGAAAACGTATCGAGCGCGGCGCGGACACATAATATCCGAGACTTTTGAGACGCGACATAGCAATTCTTAGCGCTCGGTACGATTTCAGCGACTCGAATACATGGATGTATTCGAGAGGCGGTGCGCGGCATGGATGCCGCGTGGAGCCGGCGCGTGGCCAGTCAATATTTATATCCGAGCACTTAGAAGTGCTTGTCACGGCGAAGTTGTCCGGATATTATGTGTCCGCGCCGCGCTCGTGCGAAACAATAATTTTTTAATAATTTCAGTGCAATTTCAACTTGATAGATTGCGCGATTTTAGATATTATATCTATACGAAAAACAATAACAGGAGGGAAGAACCATGTTTGGATTTGGAATGCTCATCGACATCTTGAAGAAGAACCCGAAGAAGATAATATTCACGGAGGGGACGGACGCGCGCGTGCTCGAGGCGGCATCCCGCCTGCTCGCGAGCAACTTCCTGCACCCGATCCTCGTCGGGACCGAGGACAGGGTCTACGCGAGCGCGGAGGAGAGCGGCTTCAACATCCGCGGCGCGGAGATCATAAACCCGAAGGAGTTCGATCGGATGGACGAGATGGTGGACATGTTCTGCGAGCTTCGAAAGAGCAAGGGCGTGACCCCGGAGCAGGCGAGGGGCATCCTCTCGCAGAACAACTACTTCGGCACGATGCTAGTGAAGATGGGCGTCGGGGACGCGCTGCTCGGAGGCGCGACCTACTCCACGGCCGACACGGTCCGCCCCGCTTTGCAGCTCATAAAGACCAAGCCCGGCAACAAGATCGTGTCCTCATGCTTCATCCTCGTGCGCCCGTCGGCGACCGGAGAGAACGAGGTGCTCGCGATGGCGGACTGTGCGATAAACATCCATCCGACCGAGGACGAGCTCGTCGAGATCGCGGGCGAGACCGCGGCCTGCGCGAAGATATTCGGGATCGACCCGAAGGTCGGCTTTCTCAGCTATTCGACGCTCGGCTCCGGCAAGGGCGAGGACGTCGACAAGATGAGGAACGCAGCGGCAAAGTCGAAGGAGAAATACCCAGACCTCCCGATCGAGGGCGAGATGCAGTTTGACGCGGCGGTATCCCCGAGGGTCGCGCGGACGAAGTGTCCGGACTCAAGCATAGCGGGCCATATAAACACGTTCATCTTCCCAGACATCAACTCCGGCAACATCGGATACAAGATCGCGCAGCGCCTCGGAAACTTCGAGGCCTACGGCCCGATCCTGCTCGGGCTCAACGCCCCGATAAACGACCTCTCGCGCGGCTGCAACGCCTCCGAGGTTTACTCGATGGCGATCATCACGGCGGCGCTTGTCGACGCCTGACGGAGGCCCGCGATGAGGATCGGGATGGGATATGACGTCCACAGGCTCACGGCGGGCAGGAGGCTCGTGCTCGGCGGGGTGGAGATCCCGCATATGCTCGGGCTCCTCGGGCACTCCGACGCGGACGTGCTCGTGCACGCGATAATGGACGCGATGCTCGGCGCGGCGGCCCTCGGCGACATCGGCAAGCTTTTCCCCGACACCGACCCGGCCTACGAGGGGATATCGAGCATGAAGCTCCTCGCCGAGGTCGGCGAGAGGATTGCGGCGGAGGGCTATTCCGTCGGCAATATCGACGCGACCGTGATTGCGCAGGAGCCAAAAGTCAGCCCGTACATTGACAGGATGCGGGAGAACATCGCAAAAGCACTAGGGATCTCACCGAGCCAGGTGAGCGTCAAGGCGACGACCGAGGAAGGCTTAGGATTTACCGGCGCGAAAGAGGGCATGGCCGCGCAGGCAGTGTGCTTGTTGGAGGAAGCGTAAATCGCGGCGATGGATTGGCCGCAAAGTAAAACGGCAAGGCATATGATATGAAATGAAAGTCAGATTGACGGGCGAAGGGGGTGAGGATGTGGCGGACATCATAGAGGAGAACGTTGGCGGGATTTTGGCGGAGATACTGGACGACTACGAGAAGGACCGGGCGATCGACAAGGCGGACATATACAGCCAGCCCGACAAGGCGGAGGTCATCACGATACTCGAAAACCTCTTTAGCATCGTCTACCCCGGCTTCTACCGCGACAAGACTTATAAAATATACGACGTCAGGCACACGGTCTCGATGCTGATCGAGGACGTGCTGTTCCACCTGAACAAGCAGATAAGGCTCGCGATGCTCTACACCGAGGGCTGCGGCGAGGACGAGCTCGACTCATGCGCACAGGAGAAATCCGTGCAGTTCATGCGGACGATCCCGAAGGTGCGGGAGTACCTCGATGCGGACCTTCAGGCGGCGTACGACGGCGACCCCGCGGCAAAGAGCAAGGACGAGATCGTCTTCTCCTACCCGGGGATCTACGCGATCACGGTGTTTCGCCTCGCGCATGAGCTCTTCCTTCTGGACGTGCCGCTGATACCGCGCATGATGACCGAGTACGCGCACAACAAGACCGGGATTGACATCCACCCAGGCGCGACGATAGGGAAATATTTCTTCATCGACCACGGCACCGGCATCGTCATCGGCGAGACGACCGAGATCGGCGACAACGTAAAGCTCTACCAGGGCGTGACTCTCGGGGCATTGTCGACCCGCGGCGGGCAGGACCTGCGGAGCAAGAAGCGCCACCCGACGATCGGCGACAACGTGACGATTTACTCCGGCGCGTCGATCCTCGGCGGAGACACGGTGATAGAGGAGGGCGTGACCATAGGCGGCAACGCGTTCATCACGAGCTCGATCCGGCGCGGCACGAAGGTGAGCGTCCGCAGCCAGGAACTGATTTTCAAAAACGATGACGAGACCATAGGCAGGCAGGAGATCGACGAGCCTTGGTTTTATGTGATATGACGTGACAGGGTACAAAAGCACGGCAGAGGAATCCAAGGTTACGTCATGCAATAGAGGGAATACAGATGGACAACAATTTTATGCTATACAACACGCTGACGAGGGAGGTGCAGCCCTTGGTCCCGCACGAGGACGGCAAGCTTACGATGTACACCTGCGGGCCGACGGTCTACCACTTCGCGCACATCGGAAACCTCCGCACCTACATAATGGAGGACGTGTTAGAGAAGTCCCTGCGCTTCTACGGCTACGACGTGCGCCGCATCATGAACATCACGGACGTCGGGCACCTCTCCTCGGACGCGGACACCGGCGAGGACAAGATGCTCAAGGGCGCAAAGCGGGAGCACAAGACCGTGATGGAGGTCGCGAAGTTCTACACCGACGCCTTCTTTGCAGACTGCGGGAAACTCAATATCCGCCGCCCGGACGTCGTCGAGCCCGCGACGAGCCGCATCGCGGATTTCATCGAGATGGTGAGCGCGCTCCTTGACAAGGGCTATGCCTACGTCTCCGGCGGCAACGTGTACTTTGACACCGGAAAGCTCGATGACTATTTCGTCTTCTCGTCCGCGGTGGAGCGCGAGCAGCTGATGGTCGGCGTCCGCGACGACGTGCAGGAGGATGAGAACAAGCGGAACAAGAACGACTTCGTGCTCTGGTTCACGAAATCGAAGTTCGAGGATCAGGCGCTAAAGTGGGAGAGCCCTTGGGGAGTCGGCTACCCCGGCTGGCACATCGAGTGCTCGTGCATCGCGATAAAGAACGCGGGCGAGTACCTCGACCTCCACTGCGGCGGCGTGGACAACATCTTCCCGCACCACACGAACGAGATCGCGCAGTCGGAGAGCTACCTCGGCCACAAATGGTGCCCGCACTGGTTCCATGTGAACCACCTAAACGACCAGTCCGGCAAGATGAGCAAGTCAAACGGCGACTTCCTCACGCTCTCGGTGCTCGAGGAGCGGGGCTACCTGCCGCTTGCCTACAGGATGTTCTGCCTGCAGTCGCACTATAGGAAGCCGCTCGTCTTCTCCTATGAGAACCTGGACAACGTCGAGGGCGCGTACGAGAAGCTCGTAAAGAAGATCGCGACATTTTCGGACGAGGGCGGGCTTGACAGGGTGGCGTATGATGAGTACAGGAAGAAATTTGTGGACGCGATCGCAAGCGACCTCAACACCTCGATGGCGCTGACGGTTGTCTACGACGTGTTGAAGGCCGATATAAGCGATAAGACGAAGCGGGCGCTCATTACTGACTTCGACGGGGTGCTCTCGCTCGACCTTATGACGGCTGGGGAGAGGCTTGCCGAGTCGAAGGGCGGCGCGGACGACGAGCTTACGGCATGGATCGAGGAAAAGCTCACCGAGCGCAAAGAAGCGAAGAAGAATAAAGATTTCGCGAAAGCCGACGCGATCCGAGATGAGCTCACCGCAAAAGGGATTTCGATAAAGGACACGCGAGAGGGCACCGTATGGGAGAAGATTTGATGGCATCAGGCATCGACTCATACATAAGGGAGCGCTTCGGCATCGCGGACGTCGACATCCACACCTACTCGCCGCTCGCCCTGGCCTACATAGGCGACGGGGTCTTCGACCTCATCATCCGCTCGGTCGTCGTCGGGCGCGGCAACACGAGCCCGAATAAACTCCACCACAGGACGAGCGGGATAGTGAAAGCGCAGACGCAGGCCAGGATCATCGACTGCCTCGAGGATGAGCTTTCCGAGGAGGAGGCCGACATCTACCGGCGCGGGCGCAACGCTAAGTCGCAGACGATGGCCAAGAACGCGACGGTCATGGACTACCGCAAGGCGACCGGGCTCGAGGCACTGGTCGGCTACCTGTATTTGACAGACCGGATTGACCGCTTGCTCGAGATGATACTTACGGCGCGGGAAAAATTGGGGCTGGATTTTTGAACCGTGAGTTAATAAGACGAATTCATTTTCGAAAACAAGGAATGAATCAAAAAATTAAGCCTAGATTTAAAAAACATCATTCATAAAAGAGGTTACAGAAAAAATTAAATTTGAATTTACTTAAAGGACGTTTTGGATTATAATTGAGATGAACATGGACAAAGAAGGAGAAAAAGGGATAGAGGAAAAAGATGAAGTCAGTGCGGAGACGGCGCAGAGCCACATAGAGGGCCGCAACGCTGTGCTCGAGGCGTTCCGCTCCGGCAGGACGATAGACAGGCTCTATGTGCTTGACGGCTGCGGGGACGGTCCGGTGCGGACGATACTCCGCGAGGCGAAAAAGCAGGACACCGTCATAAGCTTCGTGAAGAAGGAGAGGCTCGACCAGATTTCGGAGACAGGCAGGCACCAGGGCGTCATCGCCGTCGGCGCGGCCTACGGCTACGCGAAGGCGGAAGACATACTCACGGCGGCGAGGGCTAGGGGAGAGGACCCGTTCGTGATTATCTTGGACGGGATCGAGGATCCGCACAACCTCGGCGCGATAATAAGGACGGCAAACCAGGCAGGGGCGCACGGCGTCATCATCCCCAAGCACCGCGCAGCGGGGCTTACACCTGCGGCGGTCAAGGCTTCGGCGGGCGCGGTCAACTACATTCCGGTCGCAAAGGTTGCAAACCTCTCGTCGGCGATTGCCGACCTCAAGAAGGAGGGGCTGTGGATCGCCTGCGCGGACATGGACGGGGAGCCGATGTATGGCATTGACCTGACCGGGCCGATAGGGCTCGTCATAGGCGGCGAGGGAAGCGGGGTGAGCCCGCTCGTGAAGAAGAACTGTGATTTTGTGGCGGCAATCCCGATGCGCGGGGAGACAGGCTCCCTGAACGCGTCGGTGGCGGCCGGGGTGCTCATGTACGAGGTGCTGAGGCAACGCATGGGCAAGGCAAAGAGAGGGTGAGGATATGGAATTTTCACGAATAGGAGAGCACACTATCCGCTGCGTCGTCTCGGAGAACGAGATAAACAGCATGGGATTCACGCTCGAGGAGATAATGAGCAACGGCGAGCGCACCCAGGAATTCATGAATACGGTTTTCGAATTGGCGGAGAGGCAGTTTGAGACGAAGTTCAACCTCGGCGTTAAGACCGTCCGCGCGGATTTCATGTCGGACCACACGCTAGCGCTCACGTTTTCAGAGCACCCGGGTGCGGAGAGCATGATGGAGCACCTGCGGGACATAATAAGCGGGCTCCTAAGCGCAATCCCGCAGCAGAAATTGGAGGAGCTTCAGGCTGCGGCGGGCGCGAGCGGCGAGGCCGAGACGGTCCGCGTCATAGCGACGATCGTCTTCGACAGCATGGACACCCTGATACGCTACGCCAGGCAGGTGAACGTGCCGGAATTCCCGCCGAACTCGCTATACAAGTACAAGAACCGCTACCACCTGATCCTGGACTTCACCGAAATGTCGGAGGAGGAGGTGCGCCGAATGTCCACGCTCACGGACGAGTATGCGGACGAGCTTCTCATAGGCCCTGAGAGGGGCGCGTACATCGAGGAGCACGGCGAGTGGATCATAAAGGAGAATGCGATAGAGCAGCTCAGGCAGCTGTGACGCGGCCTGGCAACAGAAACGATGAAAAGACGGGCACCCCTTGGGGTGCCCGTTCTATGCGCATTGCGTTGCTTTGGTCCCCGGTATCATAACTACAAATAGTCTCCCGGGAAGTGACATTTCTGCGAAAAATGAAATCCGCGATATCACTTGCCCGCGAGACGGACTATGAAGCCGGGGGTGTCGCCCTCCTAGCTTAAAACCTTGCCGATAGACTCAAGCACACGGTCTGCTTGGAACGGCTTGACGATGAAATCCTTGGCGCCGGACTGGATAGCCTCGATAACCATGGATTGCTGACCCATCGCGGAGCACATAACGCAGGTCGCATTCGGGTCGATCGCCTTGATCTCCTTGAGTGCCTGAATTCCATCCTTGTTCGGCATCGTGATGTCCAGGGTGACAAGATCCGGCTTGAGTTCATTGTACTTAGCGACTGCTTCATTTCCGTCGGCAGCCTCACCGGCGATCTCGAATCCCCCTTTGGTCAAGATGTCCTTGAGCATCATTCTCATAAATGCCGCGTCGTCAACGATCAGTATCTTAGCCATTCTATATCTCCTCCTGTTTTAAAATCTGCTTCACTATGCTAATAGGATACAACTGAATCAGCGTGCTGTCAATAAGAT
>JAJQIQ010000052.1 GCA_021199135.1 Clostridiales bacterium
TTCTTTACCAGTGCGTCCTACGCGGCGGTCTTCCGTTTGCAGTTGAAATGCCGCACTACAGCCAGCAAACGCTAGATGCCATGGATGAAGCGCGGCGCATCTCCCATGATTCCAGTGTCAAGGGATATCACGACATGGAGGAATTGAAAAAAGCACTGGAGGAGTAAATGTACGTTGTAAAATTTACAACCACCTATAAGAAAAGTTATAAGTTGATGAAAAAGCGGGGGTTAGATCTTTCACTGTTAGATGAAGTTGTTGATGTGTTGCGACAAGGCGAACAACTTGATGCAAAATATCATGACCACGGATTATGTGGAAAGTTTGCAGGTTTTCGGAAATGCCATATTAGGCCAGACTGGCTTTTGATATATTTAATCGAAGATGACATTTTAACGCTTACACTTGTCGATACGGGTAGTCATTCAGACATTTTCAATAAATAGTCATTAAAAATTAAAATATATGCTAAAATAAATCGCAAATAATACAGCGCATCTCCTTGGTGCGTGGAAGTAGGGGGCATCATGAAGCTATACGATGGCGGAGCATACTTGGTAAACGGAACGGACCTTATTGCGGCAGGGACCGGCGCGGCGACCGAAATAGGCGCGGCGGACGGTGCGGACATCGCAGCAGAGATCAAGAGTAAGTCGGGCCTAACCATAACGCGCGAGCAGGCGGCGGAGCAGACTATAACTTACGGTATCTTAAAGGAGCACAACGTCTCTGATGACATGAAAAAGCTCCAGATCAAATTTGACAAGCTGACGTCGCACGACATCACGTTCGTCGGCATCATCCAGACCGCGAGGGCATCGGGTCTGGAGAAATTTCCTATTCCATATGTCCTCACGAACTGCCACAACAGCCTCTGCGCGGTCGGCGGCACGATAAACGAGGATGACCACATGTTTGGCCTGACCTGCGCGAAGCGATACGGCGGGGTCTATGTGCCGCCGCACCAGGCGGTCATCCACCAGTTCGCCCGCGAGATGCTCGCGGAAGGCGGCAAGATGATTTTGGGTTCCGACTCCCACACGCGCTACGGCGCACTGGGCACGATGGCGGTCGGCGAGGGCGGGCCGGAGCTCGTAAAGCAGCTTTTGAACAAGACATACGACATCGACATGCCAGAGGTCGTCGGCGTGTACCTCACCGGCGAGCCGATAAAGGGCGTGGGTCCGCAGGACGTCGCGCTCGCGATAATCGGCGAGGTGTTCGAGAAGGGCTTCGTCAAGAACAAGGTCATGGAGTTCGTCGGTCCGGGAGTCTTAAACCTCTCCGCAGACTTCCGCATCGGCGTCGACGTCATGACGACCGAGACGACATGCCTCTCGTCAATCTGGCGGACGGACGAGAAAATCCGCGAGTTTTACGGGATTCACGGGCGAGAGGGCGACTACAGGGAACTGAACCCGGGCGAAGCGGCGTACTACGACGGAATGATTGAGCTAGACCTCTCCGAAGTCAGGCCGATGATCGCGATGCCGTTCCACCCGAGCAACACCTACACTATCGACGAGCTGAACCGGGACCTCATGGACATCCTCGACGACTGCGAGAAGAGGGCACAGGTCAGCTTCGATGGAAAAGTAAATCTAGATTTAAAAAGTAAGGTCAGGGCCGGTAAACTCTACGTCGACCAGGGCATCATCGCTGGCTGCGCGGGCGGCGGCTTCGAGAATATCTGCGATGCCGCGGACATCCTGCGCGGCGCGTCGATCGGCGCGGATGAGTTCACGCTGAGCGTCTACCCGGCCTCGACCCCGATATACATGGAGCTCGTGAGGAACGGCACAGTCGCCGATTTGATGGCGACGGGCGCAATCGTAAAGACCGCGTTCTGCGGTCCGTGCTTCGGCGCGGGCGACACCCCGGCGAACAACGCCTTCTCGATCAGGCACTCCACGCGCAACTTCCCGAATCGCGAGGGTTCGAAAGTCCAGAACGGCCAGGTCGCTTCCGTTGCTCTCATGGATGCCCGCTCCATCGCTTCCACAGCGGCAAATAAGGGCATTTTGACCGCTGCGACCGAGTTTGACGGCGACTTCACGAAGCCGAAATATTTTTTCGACAGCACGATATACAAAAACCGCGTCTTCGACAGCAAGGGTGTAGCGGACCCGTCGGTCGAGATCCAGTTTGGCCCGAATATCAAGGACTGGCCTGCGATGAGCGCACTTCCGGAGAACCTCATCCTCAAGGTCGTATCCGAGATCCACGACCCCGTGACGACCACAGACGAGCTGATTCCGTCGGGCGAGACATCGTCTTTCCGCTCCAATCCTCTTGGATTGGCAGAATTTGCACTCTCCCGCAAAGACCCGGAGTATGTCGGGCGCGCGAAGGAGGTCCAGAAGGCACAGAAGGCCATCGAGGCGGGAGAATGCCCGGGCGACGCGCTTCCAGAAGTGCATGAGATAATGCAAATTATTAAATCTAAATTTAACAATATAAGCAAGGAGAACGTCGGCTTCGGCAGCACGATATTCGCGGTAAAGCCGGGCGACGGCTCCGCGAGGGAGCAGGCGGCCTCTTGCCAGAAGGTCCTCGGCGGCTGGGCGAACATCGCCAACGAGTACGCGACGAAGCGCTACCGCTCGAACCTCATCAACTGGGGAATGCTACCGCTCCTGATAGATGCAGGAGATTTGCCATTCTCAAATCTAGATTATATTTTTATGCCAGAGATACGCAGGGCCATCTCGGACGGCAAGACCGAGTTTGAGGCCTATGTCGTAAAAGATGGCGGGCTTGCTCCGTTTAAGCTCAGGATGGCGGAGCTCACGCCGGACGAGAAGGACATCATACTCAAGGGGTGCCTTATCAATTATTATAGGGGATAACTGCCACAGGGGATAATCTTATGACGGATGAACAGGTAAGGGCGGAGGGCCAAGAGGAGACCTCCGCGGAATCTGAAAAATCCATAGGCCGTGAGAAGCATGTCAGGACGGAGGAGGAGAAGAAAACCGACCGCCTCATCATAAAGATTTCGGCGGCGGTGTTCATCACGTTCGTCTGCTGCGTGCTCGTATTCTTTCTATGTTTCCGCTATCAGGCGTTCGTCAAGGTCGTAAAAAAGATTTTCAAGGCGGCTGAGCCCGTCATCATCGGGCTTGTGCTCGCGTACCTTTTAAATCCTGTCATGAAGGCCGTGGAGGGATTCTTCTACAAAAGGCTCGTCGTCAGGATGAAGAGGGAGGGGAGGGCGAAGTCCATCTCGAGGGGCTTAGGGATACTTGGCGCGATCCTCTTTCTGCTGCTCATTATAGTGTTGCTCGCTGTCGCGATAATACCCGCAGTCATCCGAAGCGCGATGCACCTTTTCGACACGGTCCCGACCTACGTCGAGAATTTCACGGACATGCTCGAGAACGGCAAGCTCGGAGAGTATGAGATCGTGCAGAGGCTCGGCGACTACCTAAACGAGATCACAAGCGACGTCTGGGGCTGGCTCCAGAACACGGTGCTCCCGCAGGCCCAGGACTACATAGTGAAGATCGCGGGCGGCATCGTCTCAGTTGGAAGGACAATATTAAACTGCATCGTCGGAATCTTCGTCCTCGCATATATGCTCGTGATAAAGGAAAAGCTCACGTCGCAGGGAAAGAAGCTCATATATGCGGTCCTCCCGGCGAGGGCCGGCAACGTAGTGCTCGACCTCATCCGTAAGGCGGACGAGATATTCGGCGGATTCATAATAGGAAAGATTATCGATTCGGCGATAATCGGCGTGATAGCCTACTGCGGCTGCCGCATCATGAGCATCCCGGACGCGATACTCGTCGCGGTCATAATCGGGGTGACGAACATCATACCGGTATTCGGGCCGTTCATCGGGGCGATCCCGTCTGTCCTGCTCGTCGTGATCCAGAGCCCGTGGCACGCGCTCTACTTGGCGATTTTCATCCTGGTCCTGCAGCAGATAGACGGCAACCTCATCGGGCCGAAGATCCTCGGCAACTCGACGGGGCTGTCATCGTTCTGGGTCATCACGGCGATCATCATCGGCGGTGGGCTGTTCGGCGTGATCGGCATGATACTCGGCGTGCCGGTGTTTGGCATGTGCTACTACATCGTGCGCCAGCTGTCGAACCGCAGCCTGAAAAAGAAGGGGCTCCCTCTTGAGACGGGCCGGTACCTCCATGTGCTCAGCGTGGACGAGGACACGCACTCCCTCAAGTTCGGACGGCGTGTGAGGAAGAAGCGTCTGCCTAGGCGCAAGCGGAAGAAGGAGAAAGAGGAAAATATTTCCCAATGAGGTGAAAACGTTGGATAAATATGAATACAATCTCAAGCTCGACCAGATGAAAAGCCTCTTCTCTGACGAAAAATACGAGGAGGCGGCTGAGGTTGCGGACACGATCAACTGGACAAAGATAAAAAATCCCTCGGCGCTGCTGCGGGCCGGTGAAATTTACGAGAAGACCGGACGCTACGCTGACAGCCGCGAGGTGTTGCTCCTCGCCTACGAGCGCTCGCCGATCGGGCGGAGCATCATCTACCGCCTCGCGGAGGTCGCGATAAGGATGAACGACTTCACTGCCGCAGAGGAGTACTACAATGATTTCGTCGCAATCGCGCCTCATGACAACATGAAATATGTGCTGCGCTATGACCTGCAGAAGGCAAAGGGCGCGGACTATCCGGAACTGATTTCCATATTGGAGGAGCTCAAGGAGCAGGAATACACCGAGGAGTGGGCCTACGAGCTCGCCTACCTCTACCACAAGGCGGGCATGAGCGACAAGTGCATAGAGGCCTGCGACGAGCTGATACTCTGGTTCGGCGACGGGCCGTACGTGGAGAGGGCGCTCGAGCTCAAGATGCTGTACCAGCCACTTACGAAAGCGCAGGAGGACAAGTACCGCGCGTTCCGCCAGGCGCACGAGGGCTACACGCACATAGACATAGACGAGATGCAGCGCGCGGGGGAGCATCCGCACGAGCCGGTGTCAATCCCGCCTGTCGAGGTGACGACGGGGCAGTTCAACACGATAAACCTGCAGGCCGAGATCGCCCGCGGGATGCAGCAGATCATGGACGCGACGGAGAAATCCACCGTCGCGGACACACTCGACACCTTGAACCGCATCACGGATGAGATCCCGTACTTAAAGATTCAGAAGGAAGACGAGCCTCCCGCAGTGGAGACGGTGCACATAGAGACCGACGAGGAGATAAACAATTCCCTCAAGGACAATTTCAAGAACCTGCTCGCGGAGGACTCGGACGGGCAGATCAGCATGATGGTCGATGAGCAGAAGAAGCTAGAGCGGCAGATAACAGGGCAGATCACGATAGGCGAGGTGCTCGGTGAGTGGGAGCGCACGAAGCGCGCCGCCGAGGTGGCGATGCAGGACGCGGAGCAGCGCAAGCTCGAGTCCGCGAAGGCGCGCGCCCTCCAGGAGGCAGGAAATCTCATGAGCCGCCTGACGGACGTAAAGCCCAAGCTCGACGCGGGAGTCACGCCGAGGGAGCTCCTCGAGGAGGAGTACCTGCGCGACATGCCGGAGGACAGCGGTGAAAACGCTCTCACTGGTGAAGACCATGGGCTCGCAGTTGAGAATACGGAGCTTACAGGAGAGACAGCAGAGAATATGGAGGGCAGCGGCGCACTCGAAGAAACTGCGCCGGATCTGGATATGGAATCAGCGCATCAGGAGACGGAGGAGCAGGCACCGACAGCGGAGCCCGCGGGAGACGGCATGGCTGAGCCCGCATACGAGGCTGCACCGAGCGGGAAATTCATGACTGGCATAGAGCTCGCCTCAAGGCATCCGGAGTCGATCATCACGATGGAGGAGGCTGTCGCGCTCGGGATCGCGCCGCAGGGCGGATACGGCGAGACCGGCACCTGGGACGGCAGCCAGGTCGCTGCGATGGCGGTGGCTCAGGACGAGGCGCAGGAGCCCGCGGTGGCTCAGGATGAGGCGCAGGAGCCCGCGATGGCTCAGGATGAGGCGCAGGAGCCCGCAGCGGCTCAGGAGCCCGCGGCGAGCGCGGATAAATTCCGCGTTCCGGAGTTTTTGGGAGGCCCGAGGCACGACAAGAAGATGGATCTGTTCGGTTCGCCCGAGAGGCTGCGCGCCGCGATGAGCGACATGGCGGGAGCGTTCGGGGTGGATGAGTCGGATATGCGCGGCGTGACCGCCGAGCTCGGTCTCACGGACACGGAAGTGATAGACATCGCCAAGGCCCTCGATGGCAAAGAGTCGAAGGCGATGGCCGAGGCGGACGAGGAGGAGGCTGAGGAATCAGCGAAACCGGAGGACAGGGGAACCGTCTTTGACGAGATGAAGAATGCCGCGCCCGAGAAGGACAAGAAGCTGTCCTCAAAGGAAAAGCGTGCGCAGGAGAAGCTCGAGAAGTGGAAGACGAAGACGATCAAGCTCCCGGAAATTGTCATGCCGGAGGACCTCGGGGCCGACGAGCCGGGCGAGGCCGAGAAAAAAGAAGAGCAGAAGCCAGTCGAGCAGCTCACTGACGAGCAGAAGACGATATTCTCATATTTCATGCCGGTCAAGGGCATGGAGAGCCAGCTTTGCCGTGCCATAACCGATGCAAAGCGCCACCTCTCCCAGGAGGGCACGGCATCCGAGGGCAACCTTATCATCCAGGGAAGCCAAGGATGCGGCAAGACGACGCTCGCGACCAGCGTGATAAAGGTGCTGCAGCAGGAGACCGGGCACCCGAACGACCGCATCGGAAAAATCAAGGCTCCGGCACTCAACCAGAAGGACATAGGACAGCTCCTCAAAAAAGTGGCGGGCGGCTGCCTCATAATCGAGGAGGCCGGCGAGCTCACGCGCCAGACGGAAGTCACGCTCTCGCTCCTGCTCGAGCAGGATGACAGCGGAATATTCATAATAATCGAGGACACGTCGAAGGGCATAAGGAAGGCACTGTCCCTCGACGATGGCTTTGCGAAGAAGTTCACCGAAAAAATCACGGTCCCGATATTCACGAACGACGACCTCGTGACGTTCGCCCACTCCTACGCCAAGGAGCTCGGCTACGAGATCGAGGAGGTGGCGGTCCTCGCGCTCTACAACCGCATCAGCAACATCCAGCGGCTAGACCAGGCGACGACGCTCACCGAGGTCAAGGACATCGTCGACGAGGCGATTGCCCGCGAGGCGCACGG
>JAJQIQ010000110.1 GCA_021199135.1 Clostridiales bacterium
TGATCTGGTAATCCGCGCTGATCTGCTCGAGGAGCTCGTTGCCGCAGCGCACCTTCTCCTCGTCGAGGTTGACGTACGGGTCATCGAGCACCAGAAACGGTTTCTCGTCCGGGTACATCGCGTCTACGAGCGCCAGCCTCATGCACACGCCGAGCAGGTCCTGATATCCCGCGGAGAGCCACTTTGTTTCCCGCATCTGGCCCTGTTCCTTGACCTGCACCGCGATGTTGGCGTTTACCATCCATCCGCCGCTGCGGTCGCCGGTCAGCATCTCGTAATATTTCTGGAATCCGTGCTCTATCGGTCCTAGGTACCGCGCGGAGAACTGATCCTTCGCCCTCTGCAGGTAGTCCTGCGTGACGCCGAGGATATGGTATGTGTGCTTCTCGGCCTCCTGCTTGGCCTCACAGAGCATGAGCTGCTGCTCCTTCTCGTCGCGCATGTCGAGCTGCTCCTGCAGGTCCTCCATCTGGTGCCCGTACTGCTCAATCGACTCCCGCACCTCCTCCATCTGGCTGTCAACGTCGCCTATCATAGCATTCAGCTCATCCAGCGTGTAGGGGCACTTCTTGCCCTGCGCAAGCTGGGTGACGTCGCAATTTTTCTCGAACTCCTCCTTCTTTTCGGCGGCCTCCTCATATGCCGACTTCGCGAGGCGGTACTCCGCCGCCTTCGTCTGCATCCGGCTCAGGCTCCCCGCGATGTCGTCGCCGAAGTCGATCTTCGTCCTCTCGCCGAACTCCATCAGCGACTGCCTGGTCTTGTCGCACTCCTTCTGTGTCTCCTCGGCCTTCTTCCTTCGCCCGTCGAGCCGTTCATATTCCTGCAATGAATTTTTTAATTCATAGAGCTTGTCCCGTGCTTCATCCGCGTCGCAGTCTATGCCGTACTTCCCGAGGAACTCCGTCACCTCGTCGCGCAGCTGCAGGAGCTTCTCCGCCGTCCGGTTCAGAAGATCCGAGATTTCGTCGACGGGCTCCTGGAGCTTCTTTGCCTCCTCCTGGAGCCTCTCCTGCTCAATCTGTTCCTCTTTCCTGTCTGATCTTATCCTGAAGACGCGGATGACAAACAGCGCCACCGCCGCCACGAGAGCCGCTCCTGCGACAATCGCGAGCACATACCAGTAGGCCTCAAACAGCCCCCCTAGGCAGGCGCAGCACGCGACAATCCCCACGACGATGCACACTATCGCCGGGATGAAGAGCTCCATGTGGTTGTCCTCCTCGTATGGCTCCTCGCTCTGGTGGATTGCGAGCGCCTCGTAGTACGAGAGCTTCGTCTCCAGCTGCGACCTCTCGTCGCGGCAGTTGGCGATAGCGTCGAGTTTCTTCACAATTCTGCCCATCTCCTCATCGCTGGGCTTCCCCTCCGAAAACATTTCAGAGAGCTTGTCGTGCTGCTCCTCCTCCGCGTCAGTGAGTCCGATGTTGTACAGCGTGGTCTTTAGGACGCCGAGCATCTGCACATCCTGGTTCCTCTGCTGAAACTCCTCATCAGACGGAACGCCCGACGGGAAAATCTCCTCGTACTCCGAGAGCGCCTCTTTCCGCCTCTTTTCGTCCGCGCAGAGCTCCCTGTAATTCGCCGCCATGGTCTCCCTGCGGCTGTCCTCGCTCGCGTGCTGCAGAGCGGAGGCGTACTGGCTCCGGATGTCGGAGAGCTCGCGCCGCTGTTCCTGCTTCTGGGAGAGCTTGCCACCGAGCTCCGCCGATGCCGTCTCCGCCGCCTCATAACCCTTGAGTTCCTCCTCGAGGAGCACGATCGTGTTCTTCCTCTTTTTCATCGAGCCGGTCGCCCTGTCGGGGGAGAGGTGATTCATCCGCTCGTGGATCAGCTTCTGCGCGCTGTCAAAATTGTTTATGTCGTTCGTGTTCTCGACTAGGTTGCCGAGCTTTGCGTTTATCGCGTCGGTCGAGCCGCACTCGCAGTCGTTCTGCGCGATGAACGCGCTCCGCTTGAAGGAGGCGCTGTCGAGGCCGAAGATCTCGTTTCCTATCTGTGATGAGAAATCGTGGCACTCGAGCTTAGTCGCAAGGTCGTAGAGGTGGAACTCGTCGGATTTCTCGGTCTTGCCGAACGAGCGGCTTATGCGGTATCTCTTGCCCTGATGCTCGAAGTCGAGCTGGCCGCCGTACGCCCCGCCCTGCCACGGGCGGTAGAGGGTGCGCTCCTTCTCAAACGAGCCCGACTCGCGCTTTGACTCGAAGCCGTAGAACATCACCCGCAAAAAGGCCGCAAGAGTGCTTTTCCCCCAGGCGTTCGCCTCGTGGATTATGTTGAGGCCCTCCCCGAATTTCATGTCTAGCCCCGATAATTTCCCGAAATTTTCAATGTGGCACGCAATCAGCCTCATCGCTATATCTCCTCCCCGGAAAGCGCCATTATGCCGCAACGTATGACCTCGGTCTTCTCCTCCTCGCTCATGTCCGACGAGAGTACCATGCGGATGAACTCGCCCTTTAAGGACGCGTCCTTCTCGTAGTCCGCGTAATTCACCCGGAGCCTCGTGCGGTCCTCGACCTTCTCGTAGTAGAAATAGTCCGAAAACATGTCCTCGAGGAAGTCACAGCTGAACTCCGCGTCCACCTCGACCTCCCCGGTAAGCTCAATTTTCACAAGGCTCCCCGATGAATAGTTTGCATCCGAGATTGCCCGCTCTATGCGCTCCGCCGCCTCCTGCGTCGTCATGACCCCGCCGACGTCGACGGGGAGGGTGTAGATGGTCCTCGCGGCAAACGGGACGAACTCGCAGTTCATCGTGCGGCTGTCCTCGTCTATGTCAAGGAGCATGAAGCCCTTCTCCCCGCACTCGTCGAAGCCGCGCCCCTCGAGGCAGCCCGGGTAGCAGTAAATCCCCCTCGCATCGAGCTTCTCGATGAGCCTGCCGTGCACATGCCCGAGCGCGAGGTAGTCAATGTTTTTATTTTTTAAATCGTTTAGGCTTATGACCTGCACCTGGTCCTTGCTCTTGTAGTTCTCGAGCTGTCCGTGCAGGGTGACGATGTTGAACTTATCGTGCTCGAGCACGATGGAATTGTACATGGTCGCCGCATTGTCTGGGCTTATCTCCATCCCGGTAATCGCGACGTCGCCGTAGAGGTATGTGCCCCAGCTGTCGCCGTACATGAGCAGATTCTCCGGCACCTCCTCGAGCTTCGTGAGGAAGTTGTCGGAGTCATGGTTCCCGCGCAGGTAGATGAAGTCAATCTGCGGGTGTCCCAAAATCATGTCGCGGACCGTGTTTCTCGCCATGGCGGAAATGTTTCGCGTGTCAAAGAGGTCGCCCGCGATGAGGATGACCCGCACCTCGTTTGCCGCGGCGTACTCGACCATGCGCGTGAAAGTGCGCAAAAGCTCCTTGCGCCGCTCCCTCGCCTGCTCCCGGCTGAGGTTCGCCGTCATCTTTGAATCCAGATGCAAATCCGCACAGTGAATAATCTTCATCTCAACCTCTCATGCCAATCCTCGGCGCCGAAGACACGCCGCGCATCTCTATGAGCGGCCCTCCGGTCTTTTCGACGTATTCCTTCGTAATCGTGACCTTGCCGATGTTCTCGTCCTTCGGTATCTCATACATTATGTCGAGCATGAACTCCTCGATTATCGCCCGGAGCGCACGCGCACCGACCTTCTTCTCCTTGGCCTTCTTCGCGATCGCCTCGAGCGCCCCGTCCTCGAACTCGAGGGCCACCTCGTCCATAGAAAGGAGCTTCTGGTACTGCTTGGTGATCGCGTTCTTGGGCTCGACAAGAATCCTCGTAAGCATCTCCTCGGTCAGCGACTCGAGCGCGAACAGGACCGGGAGCCTCCCCAAAAACTCCGGGATCATCCCGAATTTCCTCACGTCCTCGACCGTCACCTGGAGCAGGAGGTTGTCATCCTCGTCGTACTTGTCCTTGAGGTCCGCCCCGAATCCTATCGACGCCGCGCTGCTCAGCCGCTCCTTTATTATTTCATCGAGGTCTGGGAACGCGCCGCCGCAGATGAAGAGGATGTTCGTCGTGTCGACGGTCGTCATCGGCACCATCGCGTTCTTGCTGCTCGCGCCGACTGGCACCTCAATCTCCGCGCCCTCGAGGAGCTTTAGCATCCCCTGCTGCACGGACTCGCCGGAGACGTCGCGCTGGTTCGTGTTGCGCTTCTTCGCGATCTTGTCGATCTCGTCGATGTATATGATGCCGTGCTCCGCCCTCTCGACGTCGTTGTCGGCCGCGGCGAGGAGCTTCGATACGACGCTCTCTATGTCGTCGCCGATGTAGCCCGCCTCGGTGAGCGTCGTCGCGTCCGTGATCGCCAGCGGCACATCGAGGAGCTTCGCCAACGTCTTTACCAGATAGGTCTTCCCGCAGCCGGTAGGACCGATCATGAGCATGTTTGACTTCTCGATCTCGACTCCGTCCTCCGGCTCGGACATCACGCGCTTGTAGTGGTTGTATACCGCCACCGACATGACCTTCTTCGCGTGCTCCTGCCCCACGACGTACTCGTCGAGCCTCGCCTTTATCCTGTGAGGCGCGGGGATGGAGCGGATGTCCATGGGCTCCCTCTCGCGCTTCTCCTTCGGAGCCTTCTTCTTCAGCTTCTGGCTCTGCGGCACGCCATTCTGCAGGTCGGAGAGGTTTATCATGCTGATGTTCGGCATCCCCTGCATGTTCGGTATGTTCGACATCTTGAGCATGCCGATAATGTCGTTGGGGGTGAAGCCGCTGTTGTTCACCGTGTCGAACGTCTTCTGCATGCAGTCCTGGCATATGCACAGGTTCGGCTGGATGCGTATCAGCTTGCCCGCGACGCTCTCCGGCCTCTTGCACATATAGCAGACTTCCTCGTACTCGTCCTTATTGCCGTTGTTGTCAACCTGATTGTCTGACATTTTTCGTTTCCTCCTGCCTTAGAGCAGTTCCTTTAATATCTTGTTCACAAGCCCCGGGTTCGCCTTGCCCTTCGTCGCCTTCATGGTCTGCCCGACCAAGAAGCCCAGGGCTTTCTCCTTGCCGCCGTGGTAGTCCTCGACGGACTGCGGGTTCTCGGCGATGACCTTCTCGACCGCCGCGCGGAGCTGGCCCTCGTCGCTGACGCTCTTTAAGCCTTTCTCCTCGATGTATCGCTCCGGGTCGACGTCGTCGGTGAATATCACCGCAAAGACGTCCTTGCCGACGCTTCCGTTTATAGTCCCGGCGTCGATGAGGTCGATGAGCTTCGCCAAATTCTCCGGCGAGAAGCATATGTCATCAGGGTCCATCGAATGGTCTTTCAAGAGGCGCATCGTCTCGACCATCAGCCAGTTCGAGACCTTCTTGGGCTTGCCGCAGATCTTCGTCGTCTCCTCGAAGAGGTCGGCCATGTGCTTCGACTCCGTGAGGATCTTCGCGTCGTACTCGGGGATGTCGTACTCCTTTTTGTATCGCGCCAATTTCTCCTCCCTAAGCTCCGGCTGCCGCGCCCTTATCTGCGCGATCCACTCGTCCGATACGACGAGCGGCACGAGGTCCGGCTCCGGGAAATAGCGGTAGTCCTGCGCGTCCTCCTTGGAGCGCATCGCGTGCGAGGACTCCTTGTTGTCGTCCCACCTGCGCGTCTCCTGGATGACGCGCCTTCCCGCCTCGAGGAGCTCTATCTGCCTCTGCCTCTCGCCCTCTATCGCGCGGGCGATCGCCTTGAAGGAGTTCAGGTTCTTCATCTCTGTCCTGGTCCCGAGCTTGCTGCTTCCCGCCTCGCGGACGGAGAGGTTGACGTCGGCGCGCATTGAACCCTCGTTCAATTTGCAGTCGGACGCGCCGAGGTACTGGATCGTGAGCCTCAGCTTCTCGAGGTAGGCTATGACCTCCTCCGCCGAGCGCATGTCGGGCTCCGAGACTATCTCGATGAGCGGCACGCCGGAGCGGTTGAAGTCCACGATGGAGACGTCCTCCCACTCGTCGTGGACGAGCTTGCCGGCGTCCTCCTCCATGTGGATCTCGTGGATCCGCACCTCCTTCTTTCCCGCCGCCGTCTCGATCTCGACGTGGCCGTTGCGGCAGATCGGGAGATAGAGCTGGGAGATCTGGTAGTTCTGCGGGTTGTCCGGGTAGAAATAATTTTTCCTGTCAAATTTGCTGTACTGCGTGATCTGGCAGTTCGTCGCAAGTCCGACCGCCACCGCGTACTCGACGACCTGGCGGTTAAGAACCGGAAGCGCCCCCGGCTGACCCGTGCAGACAGGGCAGGTGTGGGTGTTCGGCGCGCCGCCGAATGCCGTGGAGCAGGAGCAGAAAATCTTGGTCTTCGTCGCCAGCTCCACGTGCACCTCAAGGCCGATGACCGTCTCGTAATTCTTGCTCATATCAGTCCCTCCCCTCTGCCACCGGGCTGCGGCGGTAGCCCCTCGTCTTCTCGAAGCTGTAGGCCGCCCTTATTATCTTCTTTTCCTCGAAACAGTTTCCGATGAGCTGGAGCCCTATCGGAAGCCCCCGCCTGTCAATTCCGCACGGAAGCGAGATCCCCGGGAGCCCCGCGAGGTTTACCGATACGGTGTACACGTCGCCGAGGTACATCTGAATCGGGTTTATGAGGCTCTTTCCGATCTCGGGGGCCGTCGTCGGCGCGGCGGGGCCTAGGATCACGTCGTATTTTGAGAACGCGTCGTCGAAGGCCTTCTTTATCAGCGCCTTGACGCGCAGCGCCTTTAAGTAATATGCGTCGTAGTAGCCGGAGCTTAGGACGAAGGAGCCTAGCATGATGCGCCGCTTCGCCTCCGGCCCGAAGCCCTCGGAGCGGGACTTCTTGTACATGTCGTGGAGCCCCTCATATTTTTCGGTTCGATATCCGTATTTCACGCCATCGAAGCGCGCGAGGTTTGAGCTCGCCTCCGCGCAGGCGATTATGTAGTATGCGGGGATTGCGTACTCGACGAGCCCTAGGTTGAACTCCTCGACCGTCGCGCCCATCTCCCGGAACTTTTCCGCCGCCGCAAGAACATTTGTTCGAACATCTGTTTCCAGCCCCTCGCCGAGGTAGTCGCGCGGGATTCCTATCTTCATTCCCTTCACGTCATCGACGAGCGCGGAGGTAAAGTCCGTGTCCTCGCGCTGGACGGACGTCGAGTCCTGCATATCGTGCG
>JAJQIQ010000230.1 GCA_021199135.1 Clostridiales bacterium
GTCGACGAGGCGTACAGCGACGCGACGAAGAGCGATTAACCGCATGGCGCGGATAATCTAAATAACCCAATCAACCTAACATTTTTCAAGAAAGGCGGTAAAAAACCATGGCACTCAAGAAAACCAATCAGGAACTAATAACCAAGATTTTCAAGCAGACCGAGAAGGTCTACGCGAAGATCGCCGACCTCGATGAGATCAAGGCGAACGAGGGCGACGTCAACGTCATCGAGAAGATCACGGTCAACGGCACGGCTGTGGAGGTCACCGACAAGACGGCGGCGATCACGGTGCCGACGGCGGTGTCAGGCCTCGAGAACGATGCAGGGTACCAGACCGCGAGCGACGTCGAGACGATCGCGGCGGGGCTTGTGGCGGCAAGCGGCCACGCATCCGTCACGACCGCTGACGAGATTCCGGACGCGGCGGACGCGGAATCAAACATCCTGTATCTCGTGGAGGATGCCGATGGCGGCTACTACGACATCTACGCGCTCATTGACGGCGAGATGAAGCACCTCGGCACCACGACCGTTGACCTTTCCAACTATTCAACGACCGAGGAGATGAACGCGGCAATCGCCGAGGCCATAAACGGCGTGGACTTATCCGCTTACTCTACGACCGAGGAGATGAACACGGCGATTCAGAGCGCGGTCGACAACAGCGGGCATCTCACGGAGGACGACTTCGAGGACTTCACGGACGAGGAGATCGAGGCGGCCTACGAGGCGGCAGTGGCAGACGAGGATGATGATTAATCAGAGAGGGCGGTAATATGAAAAGGTTTACAGCAGCGAACCTGAAATCCGCCTTTGCTTTGATCAGGAAAGACCTCAAGAGCATCACGGAAGCGACGCAGGCGACCTTTGACGAGATATACGAGAATGCTGAAAAGCTGAATCAGGAAAAGGTCATGTGCGCATATGACGAGGAGACGGAGACATTGACCCTGTCTCCTCAAATCATATCAGAGGATGATGCAGAGGCGGAAACGGAGGGTAATTAAATGGCTGACAGGAAATATGTTTCAGTAATCAATCAGGACGGGCAGGACCTATACGTCAAGGATCTCGAGGTTCGGGAAATGATAGCGAACGGCGAGCTCGGCAGCGGCTCATCCGGCGGGACGACGAACGACAGCTACACGATAACCCCGCCCACACAGTCGGGGACGCTGACTTATAACGGCGAGTCGCAGTCACCGACATGGAACGGGTTCGACGACACGAAGATGACGATCAGCGGCGGCGAGACATCCGCGACGGACGCGGGGGAGCACACGGCGTACTTCATGCCCAACGCGGACGCGGGGTACCACTGGGAGGACGGCACCACAAAGACGGTCGGCGTCGTCTGGACGATAGGCAAGGCAGAATTGCCGGACTTCACCCTGTCGGAGAGCGCGGTCGAGGTCACGATTTCAGACGACGCGACCGTGACCGTGACCCACGCGGGGGACGGCAATGCGGACGCGTACTCGGACGACGAGGCGGTGGCGACGGTCTCCATCAACGGGAGCACAGTGACAATCGCATATGTCGGCGAGGGCAGTACGACGGTGCACATCCGCGTCGCGGAGGGGACAAATTACCTCGCGTCGGAGTACAAGGACGTCGCCGTGACCGCGATAGGCGTGTCATCGGTATTGGACG
Source organism: Clostridiales bacterium (assembly GCA_021199135.1). Taxonomy (GTDB): domain Bacteria; phylum Bacillota; class Clostridia; order Lachnospirales; family Lachnospiraceae; genus Roseburia. Next base: position 1,656 of record JAJQIQ010000230.1, read on the forward strand.
ACAACACATGGGCGGTCATATCCAAGATAGGCGAGCTAGGCACGCAGTCGGCGTACTGGGACGTGGGCGACAAGAAGGCGGTGCCGCTCAACGGGACGGTCGGAGCGGTGACGTTCTCGAACGAGACTTACTATGTCTTCATCACGGACTTCAACCACAACGAGTCCGTGGAAGGCACGTCGCCGATTTCGTTCCAGTTTGGCAAATTGGAGGACGGCACGGACATCGCGTTCGTTGACAGCAATTACAATTCAACTGGCTCAAGCACTGGGTACAGGATGAACACCTCGAACACGAACAGCGGCGGCTGGGCATCAAGCTATATGCGAGGCACCATCCTGCCGCAGCTCTTGGCGGCATTGCCGGAAGAGCTTCAGGCCGTCATAAGGACTGTCACGAAATATTCCGACAACACGGGCGGCGGCAACGATACCGCGTCATATGTCACGGCGACGCAGGATGATTTGTACCTGCTTGCGGAGTTTGAAGTATTTGGCACACGCACGGGCGCGAACAGCGCGGAGCAGAACTACCAGACGCAGTATCAATATTATGCGGATGGCAACAGCAAAATCAAATACAAGCACAACGATTCTGCGACGGCTTGCTACTGGTGGCTCCGCTCTGTGAGCTCGAGCAGCACCTACTACTTCCGGCATGTGATCACCGGCGGCAGCGGCAGCAACGCCAGCGCCTGCGGTTCGGGTGGGTTGGCGGCTGGCTTTAATGTTTAATCGCAAATCATGCGGACGGCGGGTCGGGCGAAAGCCCGCGCCCATAAGCCGGCCGCATAAAAAATTTAATACGGAGGTTTTCTGGCATGTCAGTATATAAGTCGAAGAGGAGCGAGGCGGCGGTGCAGTACATCGCGACGGCGCGTGATTGGCGCAAGTATACGATGGACACGCTGTCGAGGTTCCCGAAGCGTTATCACTACATCATGACGAACGGGATGCTCGAGATGGCGCGTGAAGTGTATTTAAACTGCATCAAGGCAAACGCCATCTATCTCCACAAGGGCATGAGCGAGAACGACTATGAGTTACGCCATCGGTACCTCACGCTTGCGCTCACCAACGCCGACGCGCTCTTGTCTGAGATTACATTCTGCTATGAGATTGTCAGCAACGGAAATAACTATTTCCGCGACAAGAAGCAGTATGAGAATACGTTTGAGACATGGGTGGGCAAAGGAAACGATGCCCTCGCAAAAATCAAAGGCGTGCTGGAAAGCGACAAAAAGCGCTGGAACGGCTGGCTCAAAGAGTCAGGCGTTTGAGCATAGATTTACAGGTAGTATCTGAAAGCCTTGGGGCCTTGCTTGCAACTGGTGGCTCCGCTCTGTGAACTCGAGCAACACCAACAACTTCCGGAATGTGAACACCAGCGGCAGCAGCAACAACAACAACGCCTACAATTCGAATGGGTTGGCGGCTGGATTTAATGACTCGGGCCAGTACGAGTAGCCCTCCGATTTCGGAGCGGTGAAGCAGTGCCCACTTACAAACATTAAAGGAGATGCTATCTGTGGCGACGGCCGAAAGGCCGACCTTAATTTCCGCCTGACACAGCTGCGCGGACGCTCTTTGCATGGTACGTGAGACTGACAGGCCCTCATGTATTTCATGGGCAGCTGTTACGCGGCTAGGTTACAAAGCTGTCACGATGTGGACGGGGAGGAGTCCCCCGAAGCGTCGTCTTGCCGTGCGGGTCGGGTTACTTTTTAATACTCGAATGAAAGGCAAATAAAATGAACAGTGCTGAAAGACATGAAAGACGTTATCAAAGACGCAAAGCAAGGCGCGACGCACGGAGGATTGCGGCGGGTTCCGGGACGCTCGAGGAGATACTTTCATTTGGCAACCTCTGTCGGGCCGGGAAGAAATGCTGCAATGGTTCGCGGTGGAAGTCATCGACGATTAACTTTGAGTACAATATGCTTGCGGTCTGCAAGAGGATTCTGCGCGAAGTTTTGGAGGGACGGAGGAAATTTGCCGGATTCCAGAGCTTTATAACAATCGAGCATGGAAAGGCAAGGCCAATCGACGCGGTGAAAATCACCGACAGGACGCTCCAGAAATGCCTCTGCGACAACATCCTCATCAAAGCATTTTCGAGGGGATTTATCTACGATAACGGAGCTTGCCTTAAAGGCAAGGGCATGGACTTTCAGCTCAAACGGTTACGCAAACACCTTACACGACATTTCCACAAGCACGGCACGGAGGGCGGGATTTACCAGTATGACTTTAAGAGCTACTTCAAATCCATCCCGCATGACGGGATAAAGGAGAGGGCGCGGCGCGTCATCGTGGATGACCGGGTGCATGACCTGTTTTGCAGCTTGGTCGATGATTTTGAACGCATGAAGGACGCGGACCCAGACGAGCATAAGGGAGTGGGCTTGGGAAGCGAAATCAGCCAGATCATCGCTCTGGATTATGCGAGCCCGATAGACCACTATGTCAAGGACGTTTTGGGTGTGTCAGGTTACGGGCGTTACAACGATGATGGCTACGTCATAAGCGATTCGCTCGAATTTCTTCACAAGGTAAAGGACGCGCTCTACAAGCTGGCGGCTGACATCGGGATAAAGATGAGCGACAAGAAAAACATCATTACCCCGTTTAAGAACCACAGCTTCACGTTCCTCAAGATGCGGTTCTCGCTCAAGGAAAGCGGCCGGATCGTCTGCAAGCTCGGAAAGCGGTCAATCAGGACCATGCGCAGGAAAATCCATAAATTCCGGCAATGGGTGACCGACCACACATTCACGCTCGAGGACGCGATTGAGGCTTATCAGTCATGGAGGGCTCATGCCAAGCGATGCGACAGCTACGACACCTTGACCGGCATGGACAAATTGTTTGTCGGGCTCTTTAAAAAGGAGCTTGCGAAACGCCGGAGGAAATTCAAATGCACGGCAAAAGCGGAAAAGGTCGGCAAGGAATGGGTTTATATGTTTAATGAAAAGGAGGCGGCATGAGGTACATCGTTGGAAAGAGGTACAAGAAACTCTGCATCCAGGGCGAGATAAACTTGCCCCGCCTTACCACGGTGGACACGGTGACCTACGACAAGGGCGCGGAGGTGCTGGTGGACGGCGAGAAGCGTATATGCCTGACGACCTCGAGCGACGCGCATGAGTATTTCGCGCGGGACGACGACGGGCGCGGGCTTGACCGCTACGCGCTCACGCGGGCGATCATATCAGTCCTCGCGACGGACGACAAGGACCACCAAGCGCGGTGGGACAGGCTGTGGGCGCGGGAGGACTATTTCGGGCGGTTCCGAAAAAGGGATTTGGGCGACCACTGGATATGGAACCATGATTTTTACAACGCAAGTATTGAAGATTTGGAGGAAATCCTAAACACGGTGAAAGGAGTGTGAATGAGATGTATGCAGTTATCGACACGCAGACGGGCGCGACATTAGCGATGGTGGACGAGCCGAACTACATCAAGGCCGGGGCCAACGGGTGCTACGTCGCGGCATCAAGGGAGGACGCGCAGGGCGTGTCCGTAAACGGCGGCGACGTGTACGGCCTTGTCGGGCGCGAGGGCATCAAGGGACTGGGAACCGTAGTCGTCGCGCAGTCAGACGCGGGCAAGATGGCAATGGAGACCGCCGCGCAGCTGGACTACATAGCGATGATGGCGGACGTTGATTTGGACGTGCTGACGGCCAAGGCGGAAACGGAGGTGGACGGCGATGAGCAGTAAGTACACGAAAGTCAAGGGTTACTACGACGCGAAACTCTGGAGCGTCGAGGCGGTCAGGAACGCGGTCGTCAAGGGATGGATCACCGAGGAGGAGTTTGAGGAAATCACGAGTGAGAGCTATGACGCTAAATAGGGTAAAGAAAAAAGCACAAAATATGCAGTGGGATAGCGCGATCGAGATCATGGACGCGCAGTTTGGCATCATCAAACGGCAATCAGACATCATCGACAGTCTTTTTTCTCTTTTGAGCCTTCACTTATCGGCAGAGGAGCTTGGCTCCCTGCCGGAGCTGGAGACCATAAAAGAGGTTGCGGGGATGTGCGACGAGCTGCCGCTCTATGATGAATTGCCGGATTATCCCGGCGAGGTGCTCGACTTAGGAGGTGCGACGTAATGGAGACAATCTTATGCGCGGTGATAAGCGCGGGCGTGACGCTCATCGTCTGCATCATCAACAATCGCTCGCAGAGCGAGAAAACCCGTGCACTCATGGAGTACAAGCTCGACGAGCTGACCAAGCGCGTGGACAAGCACAACAATTTGATCGAGCGGACATACAAGCTCGAGGAATTGACGGCGGTGCAGGACGAGCAGATCAAGGTCGCCAATCACAGGATCGACGACCTGGAAAGGAGCAAGGCGTGAAAAAAGGCAAGATCGAGAAGGCTTTGGACAAGAGCCCGATCAACTATTTCTCAGACCTTTTCATCGTGGCGATGGTCCTCGCGTGGATCATAGTAGCGGCGATAATGGTCGTCATGGCGATATACGCGACGCTGGAACTCGGCGACGCGTATATGTGGAGCGACGTGGCCAACCTCGTGGCGATACCGCTGTCTTGCGGCGGCGCGATCTGGATGATCAAAAATTCAGTCCAGCACGCCATAGCCAACAGCAAAGGCAAGGAAGTCAAGGAGGATTTCCCAAAGGTGGACACGGAGCCTTTGGAAGTCGAGACGGAGGAAGAAATCAATGAGGGAGGCGCGGGATGAAGAAGAAGCTGACTAGCAGGAAATTCTGGATCAGCGTGGCGGCGTTCCTCGGCTCGATCGGGACGAGCATCGCGGGGCTGACTACGGAGCATGAGGCCGTGGCGACGGCTGGGATAATATGCGCGGTCGTCTCGGCGGCGATCTACGCGGCGTGCGAGGCGTACGTCGACGCGAACGCATGAGAGGAGGAGGAGACGGAGATGGTAAAGGTATTCGTTGCGGTGCCGATCGGCACCGAGGAGGAGACGGGCGACAGGCTGAGGAGCGTCCTGCACATGGAGGTGCTCGCGAACCCGGATCAGCTGATCATGATGACCAATGAGCCGGAGGACCTCATGGCGAACTGGGAGGAGTGCCTGACGGAGGCCGAAGAGGCCGCGTTCGGCACGGGATGGGAATCGGACGATTGGTGCAGGGTGGCGCATGACGAGGCCGTCAACATCGGGCGGCCAGTGAGAGAGGAGGGATCCATATGAGCGTAATGATGGGACAGGCAAGCATTGACGAAAATGGCAATATCGCGGGCGGTGTCGCGGGCGACCAGACCAAGAAGGAAGTGGCCACAAAGGCGTGGTACTCGAAGCCTTGGGGCTTCATGGCGATCTACCCGGATGAGAAAATCCGCGAGAAGATCGCGGCGGCGGTTCAGGCGGCCTGCGACAACGACAAGATCGGGTATGACCAGAATCAGCGCAACACC
>JAJQIQ010000253.1 GCA_021199135.1 Clostridiales bacterium
ATCTGCGGGTCGAGCGTCAGCGTCGGCGCCTCCGCAAGCATTTCATCCAAATTTGATTCCATTACGCTTCTCCTTTTTAATGTTTTTATTTAAATGACGCGGGACAATATTTACTCCCGTGTCATAGAAACCTGTTTTTTATTTAGATGCTTTCTGCGAAGCGAAGTCCCCCGTGAGCCCTTCATTCGCGAGCATCGTCTTAAGCACCTGCGCGTCGGTCGTGACGTCGTAGACCGTATCCTGATAGAGCTGGCTCAGAAGCTCCTTGAAGGCCGAATTTATCGTGTCGATGGTCTTTTCAATTTCGGTTTTGGCGCCCTCCACGTCCGCGCCCGGGTCGCTTATCTGGTCAAACCGGGCGTAGGACTCGACGAGCTTCAGCGTGGTGGGGAGGTAATAGTCCATGAATTTCTGCATCCGCCCCATCTGCTTGGGCTGCTCCTGCACGCGGGCGAAAATTTCCTTCAAAAGGTTTTCGAGCGTGTAGAGCCTCTTAGAAATCTCCTCGCCGGGGATGATGTCGTTCTGCTCGCGGATTTTCCTGATGTAGTCATTTCCGTCGCTTATCATCTTATCGAGCTTCGCCTGGTCCTCTGGGCTCAAATTTGGCTTATTTGAATCTGCCTCGGCCTGACGGCGGCTCTGCTCGGCCTCGCGCTCGCCGCGCTGCCTCTCGGACTCCTGATACTGGCTGTAGACCGCGTCGCTTAGCATGAGGCAGGTCTGCTGGTAGTCGAGGTGGCCCTGCGGGAATATCCCCGCCGAGATCATTTTCTGGATGTCGCCCACGACCCAGCTGTTCCGCTTGCCGGTCGCATTGCAGATGTCTGTTATGTTGCAGAAATTCTGCGTGCCGCAGAATCCCGCGTAGCGCTGCGCACGGCCGAGCCTCCTGCGCGTCCCGAATCCCCAGGCCGCCGCCGCGATGCAGACGACCGTGAGCACGAGGAGGAACGACGTGGTGAGGATCGGGATGTACTGCCAGAGAAACATGTGCACCGCGTCGATCACGACCGTTATCAGCAGAAAGAACACAGCTCCCACGCAGCCCAGGCAGAGCGCGACCATCGACGGGAGGTTGCCGACCTTCCGCACGAGGACCTCCTCGGGCTGGCCGTAGCCCTGATAGCCGGCGTATGACGCATTTTCCCCGTAAGAATCATAGCCGTTGCTGTAATTATTTGCGTAATTGTCGGAATATTCTGCCTGATTGTAATTGTTTTCGTACCCGGACTGATTGCCGTAGCCTGGATTGCGGTTCATCGGGATGCCGGTCGCCTGCTCGATCGTGTCCGCGACCTTTTTCTCCGCGCTCGAGACCACGTCGCCGAAATAGCTGAAGTCCCCGGTGGCGAGCGTGTCGCCGATCGCGTCCCTCACCTGCTGTGCAATTTCGCCCCAAGATTGATTTTCGCTCATACTTTATGCCCTTTAACAAATAGGGCGGGACCCCGTCGCGCGAAACGGATCTCCCGCCATCTTCTTGCAAACTATATCGAGGAACTGTAGGCCTCTTACGCGCCCTCTTCCTCCTCCTCTTCTTCCTCCTCATCGACAATCGCCGCCGTCGCACCGGAGACCGCCGCGATCACCGCGATGATTGCCCCAAGGATCGCAACCCCGATAATAACCGCTATCATTATGAGAAATCCCATATCAGTCATGCTTCATTACCTCTCAAATACTAATCTTCCGCGCAATTGCGCCCGCTTCAAACTAGATTCAATTATAGCACATCGAAATTCGTTCCGCAAGGTGTGATATAAAATTAAATCTTGAATTAATTATCTCATCTCGTTTCAAAACATCAGCGTGTCCGACCGCCTGATGAACTCCACGACGATGTCGATCGCCTGCAGGGCAGCCTTCTCCGCGAAGGTCTCGTAGTCCATCGCGCCACCCTCGCTGTCGGATATCGCGCGGAGCACCGCAAACGGCACATGGTTCACATAGCAGACATGCCCGATGCTGCCGCCCTCCATCTCGGCGGCGATCCCGCCGAAACGCTCGTAGAGCTTCTCCCTCTGTTTCCTGTCGTTCACGAACAGGTCGCCCGTGACGATCGTCCCGACCTTGTGGCGGATGCCCTTGTCGCTAAGGCACGAGCAGAGCAGTTTCTGCATCTGCCCATCGCTCGGGATGAACACCATGTCAAGCCCTGAGATGAGCCCTATCGGGTCGCCGAGCGCGGACGTGTTCATGTCGTGCTGCACGACCTTGTCCGCCACCGCGACGTCCATCACGCCAAGCTCCGGGCACAGCGTCCCCGCCACGCCGATGTTTACGATGCAGTCCACCTTGTAGGTCAGTATCATCGCCTCCGCGCATATCGCCGCGAAGACCTTGCCGATCCCGCAGACCGCCGCGACGACGTCCCTGCCCTCGACCGTGCCGCTGACGTAGGTCACGCCGCTGACGACCTCGGTACTCGCGTCCTCCATCTGCTCCTTTAACGCGTCAACCTCCATCTGCATTGCCCCAATTATGCCTATCTTCATCGCCTGTACCTCCTTCTTAAAACGTCCCCTTTATGCGGGGTAAGTGAACTCTAAATTAGTCTGTGCCTCGAGCACCTCAAGGTATCTCTTCGCCTCAACTTTCGCCGCGTCGAGCGAGAGGTTCTCGTAGTGGCCGCACTCCGCCGCCGACTTGCCGAAGACCTCGCCCTCGTGCTTAATCGTCTGGCGCAGGACCTCCTTCGTCATCTCAAATACGTCTTTCGGGCTTACCGAGTCGCGGACGAGGAGGTAGAACCCCGTCTGGCAGCCCATCGGCCCGAAGTAGACGACCTCGCCGCTGATGCTTGAATTGCGGATCAGCGTCGCAAACATATGCTCAAGCGAGTGCATCGTCGGGTTGTCCATGTAGTCGCCCATGTTCGGCTTCCTCGTGCGCAGGTCGTACGTCGTCACGTCGCCGTCCTGGCGCGAGATGTAGAATCCCGGGACGAGGATGTTGTGGTTTATCTCAAAGCTTTTTATTCTTTGCATAAAATTAAATCTCCTTTTAATTTCTATTGTGAATTATTTCTTTATCAGCGTTCCCATGCCGCCCTCGATATCGCCGTCGGCGTGGTTCAGCTTCGTGACGAGCGCACAGCGGATCGCGGACTCGCCGATGAAATCTATCGCCGCCTCGATCTTCGGGGCCATCGTCCCGGCTCCGAACTCGCCCTCCGCAAGGTACTTCTTCGCCTCGGCGACCGTGAGCGTGTCGAGCTTCTCCTCATCCTCGGTGCCGTAGTGCAGACAGACCTTGTCGACGCCGGTCAGGATCACGAGCATGTCCGCATCGAGGAACTCGGCGAGCTTGCCCGCCGCGAGGTCCTTCTCGATGACAGCGCTCGCGCCCTGGAGCCTGTTGCCCTGCGCGAGCACCGGGATTCCCCCGCCCCCGCAGGCTATCACGACCTGATCGGCATCGAGAAGCGCGCGGACCGCGTCGATCTCGACTATGTCCATAGGCTTCGGTGAGGCGACGATGCGCCTGTAGCCACCCTCGACCTCGGTGACGTGGTTCCCCTTCTTCTCTTCCTCCTCAGCCTCCTCCTTGTTCATCAGCATTCCGATGACCTTCGTCGGGTGGTAGAAAGCCTCGTCGTATGGATCGACGACGACCTGCGTGAGGATCGTCGAGACGGTCTTGTATATGCCGCGCCCCATGAGCTCGGTGCGGATCGCGCTCTGCAGGTCGTAGCCGATGTAGCCCTGGCTCATCGCGGAGCTGACCGCCGTGGGCGTGTGCGTGTACTCGGGGTGCAGGCGGGTAAACTCGTTAAGGGCCGTGTGGATCATCCCGACCTGCGGCCCGTTGCTGTGCGTGATGACGACCTGATAGTCGCTCCTGATGAAATCCGCGACGGCCTTCGCCGTGCGCGCCGCCGCCTCCCTCTGCTGGGGAAGCGTCCGCCCGAGCGCCTCATGCCCGAGCGCGATCACAATGCGCTTCTTCTTCATAAACCCTCCCTACGCCTCCAGGAAAGCCTTCCTGGAAAAGAAATTGTATATCGAGACTATTATCGCCGAGAAAACTTTCGCCAATGCATAGAATATGCCCAAGAATTCGACCTCGAGCCACATGATCACCTGGTTGAAGACCAGCCCTATCGCGGCGAGGATGACGAAGATTATGAACTCCCTGCGCCTCCTCCGGCCCTCCTTTGGCTCATACACGTAACGCATGCTCAGGATATAGTTCAGCACCGACGACACCGCGAACGCGAGCGCCGTTGCCCTGAAATACCCCATTGGCGTCTTCTCCGTGAAAAGCACCATGAGCCCCCAGTCCAGCGCGAAGCAGATGCCTCCGACCACTCCGAACTTCGCGAACTGGATGCCCAGTGAAATCCAATCCTCTTTATCCATCTTCATAAATTCATGCTCCTTGTCAGCCTCCATCAAGCAAACCCCCGACACGATTTTGCGCCCACTCCCCAGAGAGCGCAAAATGCCTTCCCGGAACACTTACTCATTTCCCTGTCTTCTATACAAACTGTTTGCTATTATAACACACCCCCCTTGTTTTGTAAACCAAGCAAAAAAATTCTAAATCGCCTGATTTCACCCGAAAAAATCATTGTTTTTTCTTAAATAAAACACTTATTTACTGCGCGGTTGTTTTTGTATTTGTTTTTCCCGAGGGTACCCTTCACGCTCTTGGTGAAACAGATGGCCCTCTTAGTCTTTACAATCTTATTGCCGCTGACCGCCACCTTGCAGTTCTTGGCATAGATGCCGTGCGTCTTCTTGTAGGGGGATGATGCCGCTCCCGTCAGCGTGTTGTCCTTGACCTTGATCTTGTACGACGTCGTGTCGGGGCTCAGGTATATGAGAGCCTTGCCCTCGCACTTGGTGATTTCGTTTCCCTTGATCTTCATTGCGCTTTCAAGGCTCTCCACGGCAATGCCGCACCCGCCGCACTCCTCGATCGCATTCACCCAAATCTTTTTCACCGCGCTGGATTTGAACACATAAATTCCGTCAATCCCCGCATATTTGACTTCGTTATATTTTATTGTCCCGACCGTGCTCGACTCCACGTCGATCCCGTACCTTCCCGCGGATGTGACGATGTTGTCAGCAATGGTATTCACGGTGCCAAAGCTGTACACGAAGATTCCAGTGTTTGCCGAATCATTTATCTCATTGGTTTCAATGGCAGTGACTGTGCCCGACTCCACGTCGATCCCGTACTTTCCGGGAGAAATTATCTCGTTATCGCTCACGGTTTTGACCGTCGCCTTGTTGTACACATGGATGCCGTTTACGGCGGAATTTTTTATGATGTTTGAGATTAGCGATTCCACCGTCGACGAACTTTCGACGATGATACCGGAGCCGCCCGCCGATTCGACCGTGTTGCGCGCAATCTTTGCGGCCTTTGAACTCCCGTTTACTATAATTCCATGACTCGCAGTGTCTTTTACGGTGTTGCCGGTGATGACAGCCCCAGCACAGTAATCTCGCACGTTGATTCCAAAATAAGTATTCGTGGAGGATGAACCCGTATAATTTATTGTGTTTCCGTCTATGGTGGCATCATTCGTGTACAGGAGCCTGATGCCGTGTCCGTCGGTGTAAATCTCGTTGTTGGACACCGTCACGCCGCTCAGATAATAGTCACCGGCGGGCACGCTGTCCCCTGTGCCAGACGAAATGCTGCCCCCCTCAGTCGCCGCCGCGAGGGAGAGCCCGCTGAGCGAGATCGCTGACTTCACATAATATGCATAGGGATCCGACCCCCCCGTAGAGATGCTGTTGCCGGAGATCACGATGTTCTGATCCGATTCAAGCGGGGCATAGCTGTCGGAGATCAAGGTCTTAGTTCCGCCCTCGGCCGCAAGCGTCGAAGCCAGATAAACGCCCTCCGTGCGCAGGGAGTAGATGGCAATCCCCCGCGGCGCATCCGTGATGGTATTTCCTGATATCGTGACGTTTATCCAGTTCATGCCCTGGATGGCCGCGCTGCCGATCTCATCGAAGGTACAGCCCGTGATTGTCACTCCGTCGACAGGATTGTTTAAAATTGCCGTGTGACTGCCGATTCCGCGGGGCACATTGTAAAACGTGCTGTCCTTAAAAACCAGGTTCCGGTTCTGCAGGCCTTCCTGCAGGTATCCCGGATAATGATATGTCTCGAGGATATCGATCTGGATGGCCTCGTAGCGCGACTCAGATGCGCCGCTTATAACCTGATTTTCAAACGTGCATCCATCTATCGTAAAGTCCTCTATGCCCGCAATTTCCATGAGATGTGCGTCCACCGTGTTCTCGAATGTGCAGTCTTTCAGCGTGACCCCCGTGGCGTGAGCCACCTTCATGACCGTATTATGCCCCTGCTGCGCGTCAAACGTCGCGCCCTCCACGGTGATGTTTGAATAGTAATAACCCTCGTGCGTGTCGTTGTCGCCACTAGTGGAACTGCCATCGCCGACGCGGATCATGTTGTTCGAGAGTTCCGCTGGCTTGAGGAAAGTCACGCCCGGGGCATAGAGCCAAGTGTTGCTGTAGATGTTGAGTCCTCCGCTTAGGATGTACGTCCCCTCCGGGACAATGACCTCATACGGGGTTTTCTCCGTCGCGTTGTCCCTCGCCGTATCGAGAGCCGCCTGAATCGCAGTATAGGCGTCGGCGCTCACATCGTCCTCCGAGAGCTCGATTGTTTGGTAATCGGCCGCCAGTGCCTGCCCCTTTGGCCCGAACGCGACTGCTGCCACACACAGCAGACATGTTGCTATCATTATTTTCAGAACCCGCTTCATAGGTCAAGCCCCTCCCTTTTTTGTGGTTTCCGATACCGCACTATTTGCCTATTTTAACACTTTTCCATCAGTTTGTAAACCAAACAAAAGGGAACCAGGCGAGCCTGGTTCCCTCTAAAAATCTTAAATCATAATTTAATTTTTCCGTTTATCTTCCCACTTCAGCGGCATCGTCCTGTGAGCCGAGCGTCACCTCGATGTCCTGCTCCTCGTAACTGCCCGTGCTCGACAACCTCTCGACGGTGACGTCTACGGTCTGGCCCGCCTCATAGTAGGTCATGAGCTCCTTGAG
>JAJQIQ010000199.1 GCA_021199135.1 Clostridiales bacterium
GGCATGGGCCTCGAGCGGCTCGCGGTCGTCATGCAGGAGGTCGACTCGGTCTTCGACGTCGACACGATGAAGGCAATCCGCGACAAGGTCTGTGAGCTCAGTGGCAAAGAATATCAAAAAAATGACAAGGACGACGTGTCCATTCGTCTTGTCACCGACCACATCCGATCGGCGACATTCATGATATCCGACGGCATCATGCCCTCGAACGAGGGGCGCGGCTACGTGCTCCGGCGCATAATCCGCAGGGCGGCGCGCCACGGCAGGATGCTGGGAATCTCGGGGATGTTCATGGCAAATCTCGCCGACACCGTCATAGGCGAGTGCAAGGACGGCTACCCGGAACTTTCTGAGAAGCACGATTTCATCTCCAAGGTCCTTACGCAGGAGGAGGAGAAATTCAGTAAAACCATAGACCAGGGCCTCTCGATCCTCTCAGATCTCGAGAGCGGGATGAGGGAGAAAAACGAGACGGTGCTCTCAGGCAAGGAGGCGTTCCGCCTCTACGACACCTTCGGATTCCCGCTAGACCTCACGCAGGAGATCCTCGAGGAAAAAGGATTTACGGTGGATGAGGATGGTTTCCACGAGGCGATGGAGGTCCAGAGGAAGACGGCCCGCGCCGCGCGAAAGACCACGAACTACATGGGAGCGGACGCGACGGTATACGAGCAGCTCGACCCGGCGCTTACGACCGAGTTCGTCGGATACGACACGCTTGAGGCGCAGGGCAAGGTCACGGCGCTTACGACCGAGGCAGAGGTCGCGCTCGCGCTCTCTGACGGCGAGGGCGGCACGATCGTGACCGACGTGACGCCGTTTTACGCGACGATGGGCGGCCAGCAGGGAGATACGGGAAAGATTACGACAGACGGCGGCGAGTTCATCGTCGAGGACACGATAAAGCTCTCCGGAGGCAAGGTCGGCCACGTCGGGCATGTCGCAAGCGGCATGATAAAGGCCGGCGATGCGGTTACGCTCTCGGTCGATGCGAAAAAGCGAAAGATGACCTGCCAGAACCACTCGGCGACGCACCTCCTCCAGAGGGCTCTCCGCGAGGTGCTGGGGACGCACGTCGAGCAGGCGGGCTCATACCAGGACAGCGAGCGGACGCGGTTCGATTTTTCGCACTTCGCGGCGATGACCGACGAGGAGCTGGCAAAGGTCGAGGACATGGTAAATGAAAAGATCGGCGAGGGGATTGCGGTGCAGACCGACGTGATGACGCTCGAGGAGGCGAAGAAGACCGGCGCGATGGCGCTCTTCGGCGAGAAGTACGGCGAGACCGTGCGCGTAGTCTCCATGGGAGATTTTTCAAAGGAGTTCTGCGGCGGCACCCATGTGAAAAATACCGCGGACATCCAGACGTTTAAGATAATCTCGGAGAGCGGCGTCGCGGCGGGAGTCAGGCGCATCGAGGCGCTGACCGGAGACAATGTCCTCTCGTATTATAAGAAGCAGGAGCAGGAGCTTGAGGCTGCGGCGGCGGTCGTGAAGTCCTCCCCGAAGGATCTTGCGGAGCGGCTCACCCACATGATGGCGGAGATGAAGGCCTTGCAGAGCGAGAACGAGTCGCTTAAGAGCAGGGCGGCCAAGGACGCTTTGGGCGACGTCATGGATCAGGTAAAAGACGTGGGCGGCGTGAAGCTCATCGCCACGAGCGTGAAGGGCGTGGACATGAACGGCCTCCGCGAGCTTGGCGACCAGCTCAAGACCCAGCTCGGAGAGGGCGTCGTAGTCATAGCCTCCGACTGCGACGGCAAGGTGAACCTGATCGCGATGGCGACGGACGGCGCGATGGAGCGCGGCGCCCACGCGGGCAACCTCATCAAGGCCATCGCCGGAAAGGTCGGCGGCGGGGGCGGCGGCAGGCCGAACATGGCGCAGGCCGGCGGCAAGAACCCCGCAGGGATAACGGACGCGATCGCGGCGGTGCCGGAGGCGCTGGAGGGCATGATCGCGGGCTGAGATAATTTTTAAAATGTACTTGACAAACCGCAATTTCATGTTAAAATATGTAATAGTGCAGTACGTTGACCTTACAGTTGATGCACGATATCGCAACTGGAGGGAGGTTAGGTAGATGTCAAGCGTAATCGTAAAAGAGAACGAGTCTTTGGACAGCGCCCTGCGCCGCTTCAAGAGAAACTGCGCGAAGGCCGGAATCCAGCAGGAGATCCGCAAGCGCGAGCATTATGAGAAGCCGAGCGTTAAGCGCAAGAAGAAGTCCGAAGCGGCAAGAAAGAGAAAATACAACTAAGTATTTCGGTACCTCCAATCAATTTGAGATTGGAGGTATTTTTTTCATGCAGGATTGCAGTCCGTGGTATCACAAAATTCTTCCAAATTTGCTGCGCATATGCTATAATCCGATTATCAGGTCAAAGACAAGGAGGGACAGCCATGACGACGGAAGAAATCTTATCAAAGGTGCGGGACGAGGGCATGAACACGTTCTTTGCGAAAATGTACGGGTCGGAGAACGTCGCGTCGAGCAGGCGCAGGTATGAGAAAGTCATAGACGGATACGCCAAGCGCTTCGGCGATTCCGAGGACGTGCGCCTCTACAGTTCCCCGGGGCGGACGGAGCTCTGCGGCAACCACACGGACCACAACTGCGGCAAGATTCTCGCGGGCAGCATCAACCTCGACTGCGTGAGCCTCGCCTCGGCAAACGGCACGGACATAGTAAACATTTTGAGCATCGAGTACGGCCTCGACTTTTCCGTGAACGTGAAAACGCTCGTGGCGAGCGGCGACGGGGGCACGGTCACTCTCGTCGAGGGCATAATAGACGGATTCAAGCAGAGGGGGCACGAGGTCGGCGGCTTCGACGCCTACGTGTCGAGCAACGTCATCGCGGCGGCGGGAATCAGCTCGTCCGCCTCGTTCGAGATGCTCATCTGCGCGATAATGAATGACCTCTTCAACGACGGCAACCTCAGCATCACCGAGTATGCCCAGATCGGCAAATTCGCCGAGAACAACTACTGGAACAAGAGCTCGGGGCTTCTGGACCAGATGGCGTGCGCGGCGGGCGGCATCATAAACATCGATTTCAGGAACGACCAGAACCCGGCGGTCAGCAGGGTCGACATCGACTTCGAGAAGGCGGGCTATGAGATCGTCATCGTAAACACTGGCAAGGGACACGCGGACCTCTCCGCGGAGTACTCATCTATTCCGCTCGAGATGCGGTCGGTCGCAAAGCATTTCGGAAAGATCGTGCTCGCCGAGATCACGCTGGACGACGTCGTTGACCACTTATTCTCGCTCCGAGGCGAGGTCGGCGACAGGGCAGTGCTTCGCGCAATCCATTTCTTCAATGAAAATAAGAGGGTGGATGAGGCGATGAGCGCGCTCAAGGACGACAATTTCGACGGTTTCCTTGCCGCGCTCAAGGCATCGGGCGAGTCGTCCTGGCAGATCCTGCAGAACTGCTACTGCATCGACAACCCGAGGGAGCAGGGCATCCCCATGGCACTGGCGCTTACGAAGATGTTCTTCGACAAGAAGGGGCGCGGCGTCTGCAGGGTGCACGGCGGCGGCTTTGCCGGGGTGATCATGGCGGTGGTCGACCTGCGCGACGTGGACGAGTACGTGGACTATATGGAGTCCAAGTTCATGAAGGGCTCGACCTACCGGATGATGATCCGTCCATACGGCGCGATAAACGTTCTCAATGAGATGGAAAGTAAGTGAGGTAGGGATTCATGGCAAATGAAAATGATGGCGCACAGGACACCGTCAAGGCGCGTGAGCTGAGCAAGATGAACCGCATGCAGCTGATCGAGGTTATCTACGCCCTCCAGCAGAACCAGCGGGAGCTCGAGGAGGAGAATAAAAAGCTGCGGATCCAGCTGGACGATCGGACCATAAAGATGAGCGAATACGGCTCCATCGCCGAGGCGGCGCTCGGGATCAACGAGGTTTTCGAGAAGGCGCAGGCCGCGGCGGATCAGTATGTCTCATCGGTAAGGCAGGCCTACGACGGGATCTGGAAGGAGATCATAGGCGACCGCGACCGGCTTAAGGCCCAGCTCAAAGAGGAAGAGACATGACCGGGCAGTATTGGAGCACGGTATCGATCCCGAGCATCGAGGAAGTCGAACACGAGCGGGAACGTCTCCGCAGGAGGAAGCGGCGCAGCGCGGCGACGCGCACGGTCATATACGTGCTGATTGTCCTCGTGGCGGTGATAATCCTCATCGCGGCGATCGTGCTGCCTGTGATCAAGGTGACGGGGACGAGCATGGAGCCCACGCTCGAGGACGGGGATGTCGTCGTGCTCGTAAAGGGAAGAGGCATAGATGCGGGCGACATTGTCGCGCTCTACTACAACAACAGGCTCCTCCTAAAGCGAGTCATCGGGATGCCCGGGGATGTCATCGAAATCTCGGACGACGGCATCGTCACGAGAAACGGCGAGCCGTTGGACGAGCCCTATGTGCAGACCCCTTCGCTGGGCGAGTGCGACATGGTTTTTCCCTACGAGGTGCCCCAGGGCAGCTACTTCGTGATGGGCGACAACCGCGAGTTTTCCGTGGATTCCAGGAGCAGGGCCGTGGGGAGCATAGCCGAGGACCAGATCGTGGGCAAGGTGATATTCCGCATCTGGCCGCTCGGCAGGCTCGGGGCTGTCAGCTAGCCGTGCGGAACAAAAATATGACTAAAATATTAAAATTCTTAATTGATCATAAATTATTAGCACTCACTCTTGACGAGTGCTAATAAATGTGCTATCCTTTCATCGTCAGGAGGAAAAGGGCTTGAAAATTTCAAGCGGCTGCCCCTGAAGAGAAAAATTAAACGTTGATTTAATAATGGAAGGAGAGATGACTTATGTTAGTACCGAGCATTTTTGAAGATCATTTTCTTGACGACTTTTTCGATTTTCCGGATCACCGGCATTTTCCGGGGCCGGGGGACAGGCCGGCGCCGATGATGCAGACCGACATCGAGGAGAAGGACGACAGCTACCTGCTTACGATGAACATCCCGGGCTACAGCAAGGATGACGTCAAGGCAGAGCTCAATGACGGCAACCTCACTATCACCGCTACGAAGAATTCTTCAAACGACGAGAAGGATGATAAGGGTCGCTACATCCGCCGCGAGCGCTACTTCGGCAGCTGCACGAGGAGCTTCTACGTCGGCGACAACATCCACCAGGATGAGATCAAGGCGAAGTTCGAGGACGGCACGCTGAAGCTTACGATCCCGAAGAAGGACCGCGCGAAAGAGGTCGAGGAGAACCACTACATCGCCATCGAGGGCTAAAGAAATTGCACGAGAAATATGAGAAACTTAAAGAAATACTGAAAAGCTATGGGAGCGTCGCGGTCGCCTTCTCGGGAGGGACGGACTCGGCGCTCCTTCTTTTCGTGGCGCATGAAGCCTTGGGCGACGGCGCGATAGCCGTGACCGTGGATTCCCCGGTGATCCCGAGACGTGAGATCGAGGCCTCAAAGAAATTTTGCACCGAGATTGGGGTGCGACAAATTATCGTCAAAGTCGACGCGCTCTCGATAGAGGGCTTTGCCGAAAATCCCAAAAACCGCTGTTATCTCTGCAAGAAAAAATTGATGGGGAGCATCTTTTCCACCGCGAAGGAAAACGAGATTTCGGCGGTCGCGGAGGGCTCGAACGTCGACGACGAGGGGGCTTACCGTCCGGGGATGCGGGCGGTGGAGGAGCTTGGCATATTAAGCCCGCTGCGCGACGCAGGGCTTTCAAAGAGTGAAATCAGAGGGCTCTCGCATGAGCTCGGGCTTTTTACATGGGACAAGCCGTCGTCGGCCTGCCTCGCCTCGCGCTTTGCCTACGGGGAGACAATCACGCGGGAGGGGCTCTCTGCGGTCGAAGACGCAGAAAATTATCTGGCGGACATGGGATTTTCACAGCTTCGCGTGCGGATGCGTGGGCGTGAGGCGCGGATTGAGGTTCTGCCGCAGGATTTTGAGAAAATTATTGCAAGCCCGACCCGCGAGAAAATATATGATCATTTTCGGAGCTTAGGTTTTTCACAAATTTCGCTCGACCTGCGCGGATTCAGAAGCGGAAGCTGGGACGAGGGGGATAAGCTATGAGCGACAGCCGCTTTTTTCGCACGGAGAAAATGATCGGCAAATCCGGCATGGAGACATTGAAAAATTCGCGCGTCGCCATCTTTGGAATCGGCGGTGTCGGCGGATATGTCGCCGAGGCGCTCGCGCGCAGCGGCGTCGGGAATATCGTCATCGTAGACAAGGATGAGGTTGACATTTCAAATTTAAACCGCCAGGTCATCGCGACGGAGGAGACCATCGGGCGCGCAAAAGTGGACGCTATGCGCGAGAGGATTCTCTCTATAAATCCCGAGGCCGAGGTTGAGGCGCATAAATGCTTCTTCCTTCCCGAGACGGCGGATGAGTTTGATTTTTCTGATTATTCATACGTCGTCGACGCAGTGGACACGGTGACGGCGAAGCTTGAAATCATTGACCGCGCCCGGGCACGGAATGTGCCGGTCATAAGCAGCATGGGCGCAGGGAACAAGCTCGACCCGACGATGGTGGGAATCGCGGATATTTACGACACGTCGATTTGTCCGCTCGCCCGGGTGATGCGCCGCGAGTGCAAAAAGCGCGGCATCGACCGCCTCACCGTCGCCTACTCGCAGGAGCCGCCGATTCAGCCAATGGGCGCGGGCGGCGATGACGGCGGCAAGCCCACAGCCTCCGGCCCGCGCCCGACCCCCGGGAGCATGGTCTTCGTCCCCGCCGCGATGGGGCTGGCGATCGCCGAAAAGGTCGTCACCGACCTGCTTGATTTTTCCTGCGAAACGGTGTAAAATTGCGGGTGACAATGGAAGGAGTGATAGAAATGACAAAGATAGACATATTCTCAGGCTTTTTGGGGGCGGGCAAGACCACGCTCATCAAGAAGCTCATCGACGAGGCGTTTGCCGGGCAGCAGCTTGTATTGATTGAAAACGAGTTCGGCGAGGTCGGGATCGACGGCG
>JAJQIQ010000069.1 GCA_021199135.1 Clostridiales bacterium
GAGACCGGCGAGCGGTTCATCTTCGTCTTCGACGAGTGGGACTGCATATTCCACAAGCCGACGTTTGCGGTCACGGAGGACGACCGGAGAAACTTCATAGGCTTCCTCGCCGCATTGACCAAAGGGCGGGCGTATGTAGAGCTTACGTACATGACCGGAATCCTGCCCATCGCAAAGTATTCGAGCGGATCGTCGCTAAACCATTTCAGGGAGTATGACATGGCGACCGACACGCGTTTTACTGAGTATTTCGGGTTTACGGAGGAGGAAGTCGACGAACTCTATGAGAGGTATTTAAAAATCAACATCGGGATGCAGCCTGAGAAACGGAGAGTCACTCGCGAGGGACTTAGGGACTGGTACGACGGCTACCACATGGACGACGGCAGGAGCATGTACAATCCCCGTTCGGTCGTCTGCGCATTGGACGACAACAAACTTAGAAGCTATTGGACCAATACCGGCCCATACGATGAGATCGCGCGATTCATCACGATGGACGTGGAGGGCGTGAAGGAGGACGTCGCGCTTCTCATAAACGGCGATTCGGTGAAAATAAATTTTTACGATGCAGTATCTACGGCAATGGACTTCGCGACGAAAGACGAGATTTTTTCAGCCATGGTTATTTACGGCTTCTTGAACTATGAGGACGGGACGGTGCGAATCCCAAACAAGGAGCTCGTCGACCATTTTGACGACACGATACTCCGGAAGAAAGAACTCGGATACATATACAAGCTCGCGAAGGCATCGGAACGGATGCTTGAGGCGACGCTTTCGGGCGACACCGAAACCATGTCAGAGATACTCGAACGCGCCCACAACACGGAGTCTCCAATATTTTCATACAGCAACGAGGCGGAGCTCTCCGCGCTCGTAAACCTCATCTACCTCTCCGCACGGAACCGCTACCGCGTCGTCCGCGAGCAGAAGGCGGGGAAGGGCTTTGCGGACTTCATCTTTTATCCTATGAAGCAGGGCAATGACGGGATTATACTGGAACTCAAAGTCGACGACACGCCCGAGAACGCGATCGCGCAGATAAGGGAGAAGCAGTACGCCCTCGGCTTTGACACTGGCGAGCACGTCGGGGGCTTGGGCGGCTGTCCGCCCTGCACCGGACGGATCCTTCTCGTTGGGATAGGATATGACAAGGAGACGAAGGAGCACAAATGCGTTATTGAGGAGACATAGGGAATGAAAAAGAATACAGGGAACAGGAGGGCAGTTAAATGAAAAAGAAATTGTTTGAAAGGGGAACAGCGGCGGCGGTTGTCACGGTGCTTGCGCTTTCGCTCATTGCGTGCTCGGGCACGGAAAATGACACGGAGAGCGCGGCAGGGCAGGAGACCGAGATCCAGGCGACTGAGGCCGCAGAGCCTACGGAGGCTGTGGCTTCTGAGGAAACTACCGAAAAATCCTATGAGGACCTTATCTCGTTGATCCCGGAAGTGGACGACGACACCATAGTCTGGGCTGTCTCTGACTGGTGGCCTGCATATCTAGACGGATATGCGGATAAGCTCAACGCCCGCCTGGTTGAGGACGGGTACCCGTACAAGCTGTATTTCTGGGCGATTCCCGACGCTAGCTACTGGGAAACGGATGAGCAGGCCGAGATCTTCGGCAGCGGGGTGTATGACTTCACATACTGGGAGGCACTGGATTACGCCCTGTCCTCCGGCGTCGTGGACATCGTGTGCCTGCCGAGCGTGTCGGGCACGGCGCAAACCCCCGCAGAGTTGATAAGGACGGGGAACCTCATGGAACTGTCCTCATACCTTGAAAGCGAGGACGGCAGCGCGCTCTACGATGTCTTTCCTGAAGATGACTGGAATACCGTACAGGTCGACGGCGGCATCTACGTCATTCCAAACCAGTCGTCTGCACCGGGAAATCAGTTTTTTATCTTTAATAAGTCCTATTTTACAGAGGAGATGCTAGAGGACTTTGACGGCGGCATAGATTCGCTCGAGATGCTTGCGGACATGCTGGAGGAGATGGACCTGTCCGATGTGTCATATCCATTTATAGGCGGTTTTTCTCCGGAAGACGTGGCGCCAATGTGCGGTTATGTTTATCGGGACGGCGCATTCGTCTCGCTCGAGACGGGGGATGCGTATGACCCGTTCGAGACGGAGGAATTTCGCGCTTACCTCACGCAGATGAACAGGCTTTATAAGGATGGCATATATCAGGATGTCCCAGCGAGCGAGGAGGATGCAATTGAAAGCGAGATGGATTTTGTGGTGTGCATATCCACCCTTGAGACCGTCGAAAGCCTGCCCGAGGATGTGCTCAGCGTGCAGCTTCCCTTTGCGCGCAGCAGATCGCTGAACCTTACCAACGGCATATGCAAAAACTCTCCCAAAGCAGAGCAGGCCTTGGAGCTTCTGACACTTCTTTACACCGACCCCGAGTATGCCAACCTGCTTATACTTGGCGAGGAGGGGGAGGATTACGTGCTGACGGATGACGGTTTTGTGGATTCGGATGCGTCTGAAAGCGCAAAAGGCATGTATTGGAGGGAATGTGTAACAGGGGTGTACGACCTAGTCCATCCTAGTGCGAGCGACATCTATCAATTTGACCGCCTTGAGACGAAGATGAGTCTGTACGAGACGGATGCGAATCTGGACAACATCATCCTAGGCTTTTCTGAAGATATGCCGGAATATGACGACCAGGTCACAGCCATGGCCGATATTGTCTTCGATGCGGCTTACTACCTCTGGCAGTGCGACGACATTGATGCGGCGATTGAAGATGCCGATGCCAAATATCGCAACGCCGGAAGCGACGAGGTGGTCGCGGAGCTCGACCGGCAAATCAAGGAGTGGTTGCAGGAGTAGAAAAAGAAAACCCTGCAAATATATTCGAGAGGGGAATAAATAGCGATGAAAAAGATCCGTGATTTACGCACAAAAAAATTAGCCATCGCGCTCGCACTCTGTGTCATGACAACCTCTGTGTTTACGAGCTGCGGCACGGGCGAAAAAACATCTGATAACGATAGTGATGAGATATGGTTTTATGATGCCTCGACTGCGCTCAACTTTGGCGAGGGCGGCGCTTTTTATTACGACAACTACATTCATTTCCTGGATCCATCCAGCGCGACCGACTCCATCATCTGCGATCGCGCGGAATGTGAGCACAGCAAGGACGATTGCCCCGCCTACATCGACGGCATGACCTACGGCATCGGCTGGTATGACGACTCGCTTTTGTTTCTGACCACTCTCGGAGCCGGACAGTTGGGCGACCTGTACCTCTACGAGTCCTCCACGAACGGCGAGAACCGTAAGCAGATCGCCTATTTTTCAAATATTCAATCCGTGTTGGGCTGTATTTTCACGGATGACTATGTGATTTTTTCATACTACAACCAGTACGATGAGAGCTTGGCCGATTCCACCGAGGAGGCCGGCATCATCCTCTACGACAGAAACAGTGGGGATGAGCGCGAGATATTCCACATAGACGGCTGGAACGCGCGGATAGTCCAGATGAGGCTCATCGGGGATGGCCTTTGCTTCTCCGTGATATATTACGACACCACATACGAGGACGTGGCCGAGCATGATTTGGATTACGATTACCTCCAGCAATTTTTCCGCGATGAAATTTATCTCATGTCCGACATGGACCAGGACGCGAAAAAAGTCTGCGATGACGCGGGCGACATCGTGGCCGCCTGCGACGGGAAAATTTTCTTTGTTTCGGATGATATGTATCGCTATGATGTAGAGAGCGGTGAAGTGGAGCGCATGTCGGACTGGCCCGTCACATCCGGCACCCTGTCTTTTTTGGACGATGAGATGATATTCTCCCGCTATGACTCAGACAGCGGGATGCGCGATTACTATGAGTGCAGCGCGGGAAGCGACGAGCTCTCGGAGATAGGCCTGACAGACATGACCATCTTGGCGGTCTTTGAAAACAATACATACGCCATCATATACAGCGATGACTTTACAGACAACACCTACGGCTACATGCCCACGGAGGATTTCCTCGCCGGGAATTTCGACTCCTTTGTGGCGTTTGAGGAGTAAAAAGTGCTGTGGGAGTGCAGGAAAATTTTATCTGTCCGCCTGGCGGCACTCGCGCTCTTGCTTAGCGCGGCAATCCCGGTCATCTGGTACGGCGCGGATTTATTCAGCGCGTCCGTGGGCGATGCCGTCACGCCGTCGGCCTACCGCGCGCTGGTGAGCGACGTGCAGGCTGGGGATCTGCAGGAGGAGCGCGATGCGCTCGACGCGGAGTACGAATCAATTCTCTATGACGGGACTGTGCCGGAAAAAATGTATTCCGACACGCTGGGCGGGGAGCTCTCGCTGTACAATCGCGTCACGAAAGAGATCAGCCAGGTGTTAGACTATCCTAACTACCTCGAGAGCGTCCGCACTCAGAGCGAGTGGCAGGGAAGCTCGAGCCTGCACAGGCAGTCGGCGTCAAGCCAGAGAAACCTTCGCAAGACTGCGGCCGACTACGCCGCGATGGAGGGGACGGATGTCCGTTTTGTCGGCACATACGGCGTGTCGCGCTTCATGGAGACTGGCGTCTGCGACATTGTCGCGGTCCTCGTCATGGTGTTTGCCGTGGCATTTCTGATACTTCCTGAGATGAGCTCGGGGCGGGTAGGCCTTATGTCCACGACAGCGCACGGGCGCGTCCGCGCCGCCTACTGCAAATACGGCGCGGGGATAATAATTCTAATTGTTTTCATGGCCATCCTGTACGGAGGCCGGCTGGCTCTCACCGCCTGCGCATACGGCCTCGGCGACGTGAGCGCTCCGTTTCAGTCGGTCTATGGCGCGCAGGGCTGCACCCTGCATCTTACGGTGGGCGGGGCGGTGACGGTATTTCTGCTCATAAAAATATTTGCTGTATTATCGCTCTATTCCCTGACATTTCTTCTTGCCTGCCTGCTGAGGTCGGGGATTCTTTTCTACTGCGTATTCATGCTCGTGCTCGGCGCAGAGGCCGCCGCATATTACTGGATCGGCGTAAACAGCTACCTCTCCATGCTCAAATGGATAAACCTCACCGCTCTCATCCACACCGACGCCATTTTGACCACATATAAAAACCTCATGATTTTCGGGTATCCGGTCGCCTATTTTGAGGTGATATGCATATTTTGCGCAATTATAATCGCGCTGGCGCTGGCACTGCTCGGAATATTTTTCGTCAGGCTGCGCTTTGCCGCAAAGTCTGTCATGCCCGAGGAGGGCTACGCCCGCACGGAGTCGGCGCTTACGGCTGTGCTCGGAGGCCGCAGGCTTGGGGCTTACGAATTCCGCAAATGGATATTTTACCAGAGGGGAATTTTTATAATCGTCGGCGCGTGCGTCGTGGCGGCGCTTTTATACAAGCCCGCAGATCTTCGGCTCTACACGTCGCAGGAGATTGGCTACCGCAACTATGTCCGCGAGGTGGAGGGCGAATTTTCGCAGGACAAGATGGACTATCTCTACGGCGAAAAAGAGCGGCTCGACGAGATTGCCGAGAAAGCCTCGTCCGGGGAGGAGATAGGCCTCGCCACATCGTCTTATTACCAGGCGGAGCTTTCCAAGATGGACGGCCTCATCAAGACAATAGATTACGGGGAATACCTCGGGTCAAAAAATGGCTTGGCCTTCGTCTACGAAAAGGGCTACGGCCAGCTGCTCTGGGGCGGCGACTACGGCTGGAGGCTGTTTGCATACGAATTGTTCTCAATCGCGCTTGAGATACTGCTCGCGGTCCTAATCTGGGGGATGGAGAGGCAAAGCGGGATGGACGTGATGATCGCCATCTCGAAAGTAGGCACCCGGCGGATAAACCGAAAGAAGACTTTGCAAATTTTTTTGACCGGAATCGTGACGTTTGTCATCGTCTATGTTCCGTGGATATACAGCGTGCTCTCGGTCTACGGCGCGCCCTGCATAAATTATCCCGCGCGCAGCATGATGCGCTTTGCCGCGCTGCCGGGTTGGATAAGAATATGGACGTTGCTCGCCATATTTTACGGGCTTCACCTTGTGGCGCTTTGGATTGTGGGATGGGTAATTAATTTTGCATTTGCGCGCAAAAAACCATAACGAAATATATTTATGTCAGACGGAGGATGGCAATGGAGCTTGAGATAAAAAAATTGTCAAAATCATACGGAAAAATAGAGGCGCTTGCGGACATGAACGCCACGCTGACCGAGGGCATATACGGGCTCTTGGGGCCAAACGGCGCGGGCAAGTCCACGCTCATAGGGATGCTCACCGACACCGTGCGGCGCACGGAGGGCGAGATCCTCTGGGACGGAGAGGACATCCGCTCGATGGGGGAGCGATACCGCGGGCTCGTGGGATATGTCCCGCAGTACCAGGCGTGCTACCCGCAGTTTACGCTGCGCGAGTACCTCCGCTACATGGCCGCGCTCAAGGGGCTCGACGCGAAATCCGAAAAGACCCGCGCGCAGATAGAGGAGCTCATCGAGGAGCTCCACCTGGGCTACGCGGCGAGGCGGAGGCTCGGGGGATTCTCCGGCGGGATGCGCCAGAGGGCGATGCTCGCGCAGGCGCTCCTCGGCAATCCGTCGCTTCTAATCCTAGACGAGCCCACCGCGGGGCTCGACCCGTCGGAGCGCATCGCGATGCGAAACCTCATCGCCCGCATCGCAAAGGACAAGATCGTCCTCCTTGCCACGCACATCGCGACGGACGTCGAGTGCGTCGCGGACAGGGTCTTGCTCCTTAAAAAAGGGCAGCTCATCAAAGACGAGAAGCCGATCGACCTGCTCGACGAGGTGCGCCCGCACATCCGGCTCATCCCCTGCACCCGCGACCAGCTCGAGGAGTACCAGGACCGCTACAAGGCCAGCAACTGCATCCAGACGGCGCAGGGGCTCGTGCTCCACGTCATAGATCGCGACTGGGACGCCCCCGCGGACGCGCAGGCCGCCGA
>JAJQIQ010000261.1 GCA_021199135.1 Clostridiales bacterium
CCCCGTCACGATATCCTGCACTGAGCTCGCGAGCAGGCTCTCGATCTCGGAATCGGTAAATTCCTCCGCGCGCTCCTGCCCAGATGGCGTCACCGGCTCATCCGCATAATTTCCGGTGATCACCGGCTCGAGCGAGACGACCTTGTGCTCCGCGAGCGGCGGGAGCTCTGGGCCGTTCTGCTCCTGCGCATCCGTCTGCGTCTTCGCCGCCGCCGTCTTTGCCGCCGTGCTCCTGGTCTCGCCGCCGAAGAGGATCCTCGGCTCCTCGTCGACAGTCTCCTCGGCCTTTGCGGCCTCCTCCGGCTGTGCTGCGGCAACGCTCTCCTCGGGCTTTTCGCTTTCAGGCGAAGCGAGCTCATCCCCCTCGTAGATCTCCTCCATGTCGTCGGACGCGCCGGCCCTGGGGCGTTTTATCTCAGTATCGGCGGAGACGCCGGAGATCTTCCTCTCGAGCCGGCGCTTTTCCCTCTCCTCGCGGCGTCTCTCCTCGAGCTCCTCCTTCTCCTCGCGCCGCTGCCTCTCCTGCTCTTCCTTTTCCTCCCGACGTTGCTCCCACTCCTTGTTCCTGTACTCCCTGTACTCGCGGCGCTGCTCGCTGTTTTCTACCGCAGAGTCGTAGGCTCTCTGGCCGCCGCGCTTCATCAGCCTCATCAGCGAACGCCCCGTGAACAGGAGGACAGCGATGATGATGGCGACGATGCCGACGATGTATGCGCCGATGAGGCCGAACCCGGCCACGATCGCATATGCAAGCATACATCCCAAGATGCCGCCGCCGCCGCGGTTTTTGCTGCACTGCTTAAAGGCCTCGATCGGCTTTAAAGTGTCGCTTCCGTTTACGATGAGGGATATGATCATGCAGAAAAAGAGCACGAAAACGACGGCTGCGATTATCTTTACCACAGCCTGTGAGTTACCCCTGTTCGAGGCCACGAAAAAGCTTCCGACGATGAGCAGGACCGGGACGACATACTCCATGAGCCCGAACACTCCGAAGAGGAAGCCGCTGATCGCGCGGCCGATGACGCCGCCAACCCCGAAATTGCTTATGAAAAGGAGAAGCGCGACGGCCACGACCACCCAGAGGATTATCTCCGTGCGGATCGCATCCTGCCGCTCCATCTCCTCCATCCGTTCTTTTTTTGTCTTGCCACCCCTGCGGGATGACGGTTTTCGGCTTGACGTTGCCATGACGCGATCACTTCCCGAGGAGGTAGTTGTACAGGCCCTCATACTTGAACTTCGAAGCGTTCCAAGAGAAGTCCTTCGCCATGCCGCGGTCCACCATCTGGTTCCACTGGCGCTTGCGGTCGTAGAAAATATGCTTTGAATAATTTATCACCTGCAGCATCTCGTGCGCGTTGTAGTTCGCGAACGAGAAGCCGTCGCCGATGTTGTCGTATTCATTATACGCCTCGACCGTGTCCTTGAGGCCGCCGGTCTCGCGGACGATCGGCACGGTGCCGTAGCGGAAGGCAATCATCTGGGTCAGGCCGCATGGCTCAAACCTTGACGGCATGAGGAACGCGTCCGCCGCCGCGTAGAGCTTGTGCGCGAGGTCGTCGGAGTAGCAGATGTTTGCGGAGACGCGGTCCGGATATTTCCAAGCATAGTGGCGGAACATGTTCTCGTAGCGCGACTCGCCGGTGCCGATGACGACGAGCTGGGTGTAGTCGTCGACGAGCCCGTCCATCACCGCGTTTATGAGGTCGAGCCCCTTCTGGTCGGTAAGCCTTGAGATGAGGCCGATCATGTACTTGTGCCTGTCCACCGCAAGGCCGAGCTGCTCCTGGAGCCTCTCCTTGTTCGTACCCTTGCGCTTGCGGAAGTTCTCGCCGTTGTAGTTCTCGTATATCTTATCGTCGGTCTCGGGATTGTAAACCTGATAGTCGATTCCGTTTACAATACCCTGCATGTCGTAGTGACGCGCCGAAAGCAAGCCGTTTAAACCCTCGCCGTAGTACTCTGTCTGAATCTCCTGCGCATAGGTCTCGCTGACGGTCGTGATGTAATCCGCATAGACGAGGCCGCCCTTTAACATGTTCGCGTCCTTCTTGAACTCGAGCTTGTCCGGCGTAAAGAGCGAGCGCGGGAAGCCGGTCAGCCCCTGCATGGTCTTTACGTCCCAGATTCCCTGGAAGCGGAGGTTGTGGATCGTCATTATCGCCTTCATGCCCCAGAAGAATGAGTCTGCCTGGAACTCGTTTTTGAGGAATACCGGGATGAGGCCGGTCTGCCAGTCGTGGCAGTGGATGATGTCGGGCTTAAAGCCAATCAGAGGGAGCATCGAGAGCACCGCCTTGTCGAAGAAGGTGAACTTCTCGATGTCGTAGCGCACGTCGCCGTACGGCACGAAGCAGGTGAAGTACTCGCGGTTGTCGATGAAGTAGTAGGTGATCCCCTCGTAGCAGTATTTGAGCACGCCGACATACTTGCTCGGGATGTAGCTGCCCGCAGCCATGTAGAAATGCGTGACATACTCAAACTGATTGCGCCACTCCTCCGGAATGCAGGTGTAGTTTGGGATAACGACGCGGATATCCCAGTCGGACTTGTCAAACTCCTTGGGAAGCGCGCCGCACACGTCGGCCAGTCCCCCTGTCTTGATGAACGGAACACATTCAGATGCTGCGAACAGGATATTCTTCATTTCGTCCTCCTTTTATTCATCCCAGTTATGGAAAACCTCCTGGACGTCATCATCGTCGTCAAGGAATTCCAGGATGCGCTCAATGTTTGTCACGTCCGCCTCGTTCGTGAGGCTAACGTAATTCTGCGGCACCATCGCCACGTCCGCTGAGACCGTCTCGACCTTAAGCTCCTCCAGGGCCTTCTTGACGTTCTCGAGCTCGTCCGGCGGGGTCAAAATCTCGAAGCTGTCCTCCTCCTCGGAGAAGTCGTCCGCCCCGGCGTCCAGTGCCGCCATCATCAGGTCGTCCGCGTCGACTTCGCAGCCCTCGCGGTCTATGATGATCTGGCCCTTTTCGTCGAACATATATGAGACGCAGCCCTGCGTGCCGATGTTGCCCTGGCCTTTCGAGAAGGCGTTTCTGACATTGGCCGCCGTCCGGTTCTTGTTGTCGGTGAGGCAGCGGACGATTATCGCCGTGCCGCCCGGGCCGTAGCCCTCGTAGGTCGCCCGCTCGTAGTTCACGCCGCTGGCGTCGCCCGCCGCCTTCTTGATGCCTCGCTCGATGGTGTCGTTTGGCATGTTGTTGGCCTTGGCCTTCGCGACGACCTGCGCGAGCTTGAAGTTGTTCGCCGGGTCGGGCCCGCCCTCCTTGACTGCCACCGCGATCTCGCGGCCTATCATCGTAAAGACCTTGCCCTTCGCGGCGTCGTTCTTTTCCTTCTTGTGCTTGATGTTTGCAAACTTTGAATGTCCTGACATAACAATATCCTCTTTTCTAGTTTTTATCAGTCAGGGTATCAAATTTATGCAGTCGGATTTCGGTCAAAAACACAACCCTTCCGATTGCATGAATTTTATACTCTTAGGCCTAGTGTACCATGTTTTTTTCGTTCGTGCAAGCCATAAATGTCTCACTCAAAATACACTCTTGGAACTCTCGGCGTGATGAGGCAAGAAAACTCGTAGTTGAAGCGCCCCGAGAGCTCCCCGAGCTCCTCCATCGTGATGCGCTCGCCCCCGTCCGCGCCCAAAAGCGTCACCTTATCGCCCTCACAGACCCCGGGGATGTCCGTCACGTCGACCATCATCTGGTCCATGCACACCCGCCCGCAGATCTTCGCGCGCTGTCCGCGGATGAGGACAGAGCCCACATTTGACAGGCTCCTCGCGTAGCCGTCGCCGTAGCCGACCGGCACCGTCGCAATCACCCGCCTTTCCGGCGTGACGTACGTGCCGCCGTAACTTACAGGCTCGCCCGCCTCGAGCGCTTTCAGGAATGAGACGTGGCTGTGCAGCGACATGACGGGTTTTAAGTCGATAAGACGCTCCACGTCGTCCGACGGCCACATCCCGTAGAGCGTGATCCCGGCCCGGACCATGTCGAAGTTCGCCTCCGGGATCTCGACGATGCCTGCGCTGTTTGAACAGTGCCATATCGGGATGCTCACGCCGCGACTGTCAAGCATTTTTCTCATGCCCATGAATTTGCCGATCTGGATTTTCACCGGTTCCTTTGAGGCCTCGTCAGCCCTCGCAAAGTGCGTGAATATCCCCTCGATCTCAATCCCCGGGAGCGCCGCGATTTTTGCGATCGCGTCCGCGCTGCTTTCGTTTGCGGGAAAGCCGATGCGGTTCATCCCGGTGTCGACTTTTATATGGATTTTGCAGGCCTTTCCAAGGCTTGCTGCAATCTCGGACAATTTTTCTGCCGCCTGAGCCCCACACACCGTCGGGCGGATGCCATTTTCAATTATGTCAGCATACTGCTCCTCGAAACTTATCCCGAGGATGAGCACCGGCTTTCTCCTTCCGTCCTCGATAAGCGAGAGCGCCTCGTCCGCCGTCGCGACCGCATAGCCCCAGAGGTAGGGCAAGTCCTCGATTGCCCGCGCGACCTCGAGCGCGCCGTGCCCGTAGGCGTCGGTCTTTATCACCGCGGCGATCTTCGTATTCTTATCTATGTTGCCGTGCATCGACTCCATGTTGTGGCGCAGTGCCTTAAGGTCGATCCCGGCGTAAACCCGGTACTTGTCCATCTTGCTCCTAGTCCCTGATCTCCTCTATCTCCGAGAGTGAATCTATGATGTCGCCCGCCATCATCTGCCGCATCCCCAGGCGCTCCGCCGCCGCATCTCCCGCCAGGCCGTGCACAAGCACCGCAAGGGGAGCCGCGAGGTTTACCGGAACCCTCTGAGCTAGCAGGCTTCCCACGATCCCCGAGAGCACGTCGCCGCTTCCCGCCGTCGCCATCCCGGGGTTGCCCGTGAGGTTTAAGTAGCTCATCCCGTTCGGGAGCACGGTCACTGTGCGGTAGTCCTTGAGCACGCATATGACGTCGTTCTCCTCCGCGAAATCCTTCGCTACTCCCCCGATATCGTTTGCGATCTCATCGACA
Organism: Clostridiales bacterium; assembly: GCA_021199135.1. Lineage (GTDB taxonomy): Bacteria > Bacillota > Clostridia > Lachnospirales > Lachnospiraceae > Roseburia. The sequence goes on from JAJQIQ010000261.1 coordinate 5,028, forward strand.
TCCTTGCTGACAAGCCGCGACATCTCGCCGAGATGCGGGGTGCAGACGATGTCTGACTTTATGTCGCGCAAGCTTATTTTTTCATCTGCTATGATGTTGAGCGCGTCGGCATCGATGACCGCAGGGCATCCCTTCTTGGAAATTGACTCAAGCGCCGCATGGACTATCGACCTCGCCCGGGCATCCATGCCTATCCCGGGGCCTATCACCACCGCGCTCGCCCACGATACTGCCGCGGCAATCTCTGCGGGATCCGGCCTGTCCCCGCAGACGGAGAGCACCGCCTCCGGAATCTGCTGCTGGATTATCACGCGGTTTTCCTCCGCGGTGAGCACGCAGACAATCCCCGCGCCCATGCGGTATGCCGCCCTCGCCGAGAGGCAGGCCGCCCCGGCCATCCCGAACGACCCCGCGATGACGAGGAGCTTGCCATATGTCCCCTTGTTCGAGCGCTGTACCCTCTTCGGGAGTAGTGAGAGGTCCTCCCTCTCGAACACGGCCATCTCAATGTTTTCGTAAATGCGGCTCTTCAACTTTTCTCCTCCTCCAGCTCATCGCCTATGTCAAAATTTTCCTCGCCGTCCTCGCCGCGCTTCTTCTTTCCGCGGCTCTTGCCGAGGAGCTTCACCTTCCCGCTCTTGCCGGATTTTTTTGATTTCTTGCCTTCATCCTGCGCGCTGTCGTCCACCCCCGTCTCCTGCGTTTTGTCCCCCTCCGGCTCATCGTCGTAGCCGGGGCTTCCGTCCTCGTCGTAGTGGATGTCGAAGAGGTCTAAGACGTCGGGTCCGAAGATGTCGTGCAGGTAGGCGTAGATCTCGCGGTTGTTTATGTCACAGTTCTGCTTTTTTATGACGTTTTTCTTTAAGTCGATGCGAACCTGGTCGATCCAGTCGCCTATCTCCTTCGACTCCCTCTGGTTGACGCGAAGCTTCGAATAGAAATAGTCCATGCACAGGAGCATGAGCCTCTCGTTGCTCTCGCGGATCATGATGGGGAGCTCGAGCAGCTCGTCGTCGCAGGCGGCAATCTTCTCGTTGAGCTCGTCGATGAGGCGCTTGTCCTCCTCGCGCTTCTTCTCCTTTACCGCAATCTCCGTCGCGTTGCCCTCGGCGTCCATGTTCGCGACGATGTTGTCCATCAGCTTCTTCTTGAGCTTCTTGTATTCTTTTAAATCGTCATTTAATTTCCCTTGTCGAGCCAAGTGGCCGCTGACTTCTGACTCTGCATCCTGGATCTCCTCGGGCTTTCCATGCACCGCGAAGAGCCTGTGCCATTTCTGGTCTAAGACCACGAGCGGCAGCTGGTGATTCTTTATCGATTCCTTGAATTCTTCCTCGTTTCGCATATTAAACCCCCGTGTACGGTTTTGTGTTACGCCTCGAGTTTTGCCCTGATTGCCTTTATGAAGCCCTCGCTGCTTAGGACTTCCGGATTTTGTATCGTCGTGAGGAGCGCGAGGTCCTTCGTCATCTGCCCGCCCTCGATCGTGTCGATGCAGGCCCGCTCGAGCCTGTCTGCAAATGCGGACAATTCTGCGTTTCCGTCGAGCTCGCCGCGCTTTCGCAATGCACCGGTCCAGGCGAATATCGTCGCGACGGAGTTCGTGCTGGTCTCCTCACCATTTAAGTACTTGTAATAATGCCGCTGCACCGTGCCGTGCGCCGCCTCGTACTCATAATATCCCTGCGGGGAGACGAGGACCGACGTCATCATCGCGAGCGACCCGAACGCGGACG
>JAJQIQ010000183.1 GCA_021199135.1 Clostridiales bacterium
TTTTTCGATTTCCATTGGTATCATAACACAAGTGTGGTAAAATTGGAATAGGTAATTTGAAAAAAAGCTTGGCCATTGGTGAAGGTAGCCATGAATGGAATGATCAATGAATGGAATGACATTACGGAGGTAAACATATGAGCGAGATAGAGTATGTGGAGGCTTTGAAGCTTGGGAAAAAGGAATATAAGGCGTGTGTGACGGCAGGGAGGTTCCCGTATCTGCCAGTCCTAGACGACATCCTCTCGCGCGAGGAGATACAGACGGAGCAGAACATGGGGCTCGTGCAGGTGCCGCTGGAGTTCATCGTCGGCACGTCCACGATGGGACGGACATACTCGTTCGCCGCGAACTTCATGCCGATACTGGAGGAAGGCACGGAGTTTTCGTTCAAGTGGTCGGCGCTGGCTGACGCGCAGGTCAACGAGGGGATCCGCGACCCTATCACCGCGTACGAGTACAGAAACCGCTACTACGTCGTCGAGGGCAACAAGCGCGTGAGCGTCCTCAAATACTACAAGGCGGACTCGATACCGGCGGTAGTCACGCGCAAAATTCCGAAGTACTCGGAGGACGAGGACATAAAGCTCTACTACGAGTACATGGACTTCAACAAGGTCACCAAGATAAACTGCCTGGAGTTTTCAAAGCTCGGGATGGCGGCGCGCCTGCTCGAGCTGACCGGCGGCGATGAGCCGTGGGACGAGATAAAGAGGCAGGACTTTACGAGCTTTCTGCTCCACTTCTCGCGGGCGTACGACTTCCGCGGCGGCAAGAAGCTGCCGATCCGCATAGGCGACGCGCTGACGGCTTTCATCAACGTCTACGGCTATGAGGCTGCGCTCGCGATGCCCGACGAGGAGATCAACGAGAGCATCATAAAGTGCTGGAATGAGTTCGTCGTGCTCACGGGAGAGCAGAGCGTGGGGCTCGTGATGGACCCCGCCGAGGTTCAGGAGAAGAAAGGGCTGAACCTGCTCAACTATTTCCTCCCCGCGACGAGCAGGAAGCTCACGGCGGCTTTCCTATACACGCGCGACCCGGAGGACTCCGACTGGATATATGCGCATGAGTTGGGGCGCAACTACCTAGAGCAGACTTTCCCAGACCAGATAAGGACGATCAGCGTGTCGGGCGTCAACGAGGAGAACGTCGAGCAGACGCTCGCTGACGTGATGGGGCAGGGCGCGAGCATCATATTCGAGGTCGGCCCGCAGATGATGCAGAAGAGCCTCAAGGTCGCGGTGAATCACCCGGACGTCAAGATATTGAATTGCAGTTTGAATACCTCCCACAAGTACATAAGGACCTACTATGCGAGGATGTACGAGGCGAAGTTCCTCTCCGGGGTCATCGCGGGCGCGATGGCGGAGAACGACAGGATCGCCTACATAGCGGACTACCCGATATACGGGATGATCGCAAACATCAACGCATTTGCGCTCGGCGCGACGTTTACGAACCCGCGCGCGAAGATCTTCCTCGAGTGGTCGACGAAGAAGGGCTACGACAGGGGGGCGTTCCTCTGGAACAACAACATCCAGATCATCTCCGACCAGGACATGATCACGCCGCAGGAGGAGAGCCGCCAGTTCGGGCTGTACCGCTACAAGGACGGCGAGCCCCAAAATCTCGTGATGCCGCTCTGGAACTGGGGAATCTTCTACGAGAAGATGATCCAGAGCATCCTCGCGGGCGCATACCAGTCGGAGGAGGACGAGGGCAGGGCGCTAAACTACTGGTGGGGCATGTCCGCAGGCGTCATCGACCTCATCTGCTCGCGCAACGTGCCGGCGGGCGTAAAGAGGATGGCCGAGCACCTCGCCTCGGACATAAAGAAGGGCGACATCGTGCCGTTCTACGGCGAGTTCCGCTCGCAGGACGGCAGCCTCAAAAACCAGAAGGAGACGGAGATGAGCCCGGAGGACATCATGGAGATGGACTACCTCGTGGACAACGTCATCGGGGAGATCCCCCCGCTGGAGTCGCTCATCGACACGGCCAAGTCGGTAGTGCAACTGAAGGGCGTAGAGGAAAAAAAATAAAATGAAGATTTTGTTTATTGCGGATGAAGAGTCGAAGATGTATTGGGACTTCTTCAAGAAAGAATATTTTACGGACATCGACCTCATAGTCTCCTGCGGGGACCTCAAGGCTGAGTATCTCTCGTTCCTCGCGACGATGGTGCCAGTGCCGGTGCTCTATGTGATGGGCAACCACGACGACAAGTACGCCTTAAAGCCGCCGGAGGGATGCATATGCATAGAGGACGAGATCTACGAGTTCGGGGGCGTGCGCATCCTGGGGCTGGGGGGCTCGTACCGCTACAAGCCCGGCGCGAACCAGTACACTGAGAAGGAGATGAGAAGGCGAGTGAGGAAACTCCGCTTCAAGCTGAAACGCAGGAAGGGCTTCGACATCCTGGTGACGCACTCGCCGGCCTTGGGGATTCACGATGACGACGACATCGCGCACCGCGGCTTTGACGTGTTCAACAAGCTCATCGAGGAGTACCGCCCGAAATATTTCGTCCACGGGCACGTCCACATGAACTACGGGCGCAAGTTCCCCCGCGAGGACATGGTCGGCGACACCCACGTGATAAACGCCTATGAAAAATTTATAGTTGAACTTTAAACCCATGCCATGCACTCCGCTGCATGGCATGGGAAGCATGCCTGAAGCTGGCCGAGCAGCGCCCGCCTCGCCGCAAGGCGAATCGGAATGTGGGCGCTGCCGCATTTCGCATGCGAAATGCAAAATTTATTGTTGAATTGTGACTTTAAAAACTCTTGACACTGCTCGTTTGAAGTGGTAAAGTATTACCGTTGACGCAATCATTGCGTGAATGCTGATGTGGCTCAGGGGTAGAGCACTTCCTTGGTAAGGAAGGGGTCGCGGGTTCAATTCCCGCCATCAGCTTTGCCGAAAATCCCCGGGTTCTCCTCGGGGCTTTTCTATGCGGATAAAAAATGTAATTAAGAGAGGAAAGATTTATCATGAGCGAGATTGACGAGAAGACACTTGAGGCCGAGGCGGCTGAGGAGCCGAAGCCGGAGGAGACGGCGCAAGCGGCTGAGGAGCCGAAGACAGAAACGGAGAAGCCGTCCGAGGAGCCGAAGGCTGATGAGGCTGCACCGGCTGCAAAGGCGAAGAAGCCCGCGAAAAAGAAGAGCAACATAAGCCCAGAGACATGGGAGAAGCTCGAGGGGATGAAAAATGACGGCACCGTCGTCACCGTGTCCATCCAGGAGGCGGTCAAGGGCGGCGTTGTCGGACGGCTCGAAGGCGTCCGCGCGTTCATTCCGGCTTCTCATCTCTCTGCGGGGTTCGTGGAGGATCTTAACACTTGGGTAGGCAAGGAGGTCGAGGCGCAGGTCATCACCGCAGACCGAGAGAAGAACAGCCTCGTGCTCTCTGCCCGCAAGATGGCGCGCAAGCAGCGCGACGAGGAGAAGAAAAAGCGCATCGAGGCGATGACAGTGGGAGCTGAGCTTGACGGCAAGGTCGAGAGCATCATGAGCTACGGCGCGTTCATAGACCTCGGCGACGGGATCAGCGGCCTTGTGCACATCTCGCAGATAAGCGACCACCGCATCGAGACGGTCGACGAGGTGCTCAAGGTCGGGCAGCAGGTGAAGGCCAGGGTCATCGGCGTGAAGGACGGCAAGGTCAGCCTGAGCATGAAGCCGGCGGGCAGCGAGACGGAGACCCCTGCGCGCGGCAACGGCGGCGGCAGGAGAGAGCGGGACAACGCCCCCTCACAGGAGTACATCTCGAATGAGAATGCCTCCACGAGCCTAGGAGATATCCTGTCAAAAATTAAACTTTGATTTAACTAATTGACACATTCGTGCTTTTTAGCGTGTGACGGCACAGTTAAATTTAGATTTAATAAATCCCCAGCTGAACAGCTCAGCTGGGGATTTTCATTCGACTTTTAACTTTATCGGGTTTAAGCAGCCTCGCCGGCGGCCTCGTCATAGTACCCGAGGACCTTGTCGACGTAGTTGATCGTCTCGGTGAAGGGCGGGATGCCGCCGTACTTGTCCACATTTCCGCTGCCCGCGTTGTACGCGGCGAGGGCGAGCGACATGTCGCCGTCGTACTTCTCGAGGTTCTGCGCGATCACCTGCGCGCCGCCCATGATGCTCTGGTACGCGTCGTAGGGGTCAGTCACGCCCAAGGATGAAGCGGTGGACGGCATGAGCTGCATGATGCCCATCGCGCCCGCGCTGCTCGTAGCGTCGGCGTTGAAGTTAGACTCGACCTTCGCGATCGACTTGAGGAGGCTTACGTCCACGCCATAGGTCTTTGCGGCCTCCTCGAAGTATGCCTCAAGCTCCGCAGAGCATGAGAGCGAGCCGCCTGCGCTTTCCGATGAGGCTGAAGATGACGCCTCCGTTGCTGCCGCAGCTGCCGTCGCCTCAGATGTCTCAGCGTCGGCTTCCGCGGCCTGAGATGAACCCGCCGATGCGTATGCGGGGTTAAAACCAAGTATCTTCTGTATGGTCTCGGTGGAGACGCTGCCGCTTTTGCTCAGCGAGACAAGCGCGTCGACCGCCATCGCGCGGACATTGCGCTCCGCGTTTTCGAGGACGGCCTGGAAACTCTCAATCCTCTCCGCGCTGCTTGCGCCCGTGCTTTCATCCGATGAGGCCGATGAGACCTTCGTCTCCGCGACGGGCTTTTCCTTCTCGGCGAGCTGCGCCCGAAGCTGCGCCTGCACCTTGGCCGTCATCTGGTCGTCCACATATGAATAAACCTTTACGCTCATAAATGCACCTCATGTGTTGGTCCATGACTGACATTACGTTTTAATGTTACCTTTCTTTGCACTAAAATGCAAGGACTTTTGCAAGAAATATCAAAAATTCATTTGATTTCGCTTGAATTTGTGCCCGATAGGCCTTATTATAGGAAAGTGCTGTTGAAAAATAACCTTGGCATATCGGATTTGATATGCCGGCATAGGAGGGCGTATATATGAAAAAGACACCGTTTGTGACGAAGGAGCAGGTCGAGGAGATCGTAAAGACTTACCCGACGCCGTTTCACCTCTACGACGAGCGCGGGATCCGCGAGAACGCGAAAGCGGTCAAGGAGGCGTTTGCGTGGAACCCGGGCTTCAGGGAGTATTTCGCGGTCAAGGCGACGCCGAACCCCTATATACTGAAAATCCTGCAGGAGTACGGCTGCGGCTGCGACTGCTCGTCCTACACGGAGCTCATGCTCGCGAAGTCCTGCGGGTTTGCGGGCGAGGATATCATGTTCTCCTCGAACGACACCCCGGCGGAGGAGTTTGCCTACGCGGACGGCCTCGGCGCGATCATAAACCTCGATGATTTCACGCACATCGATTTCCTCGAGCAGACGATCGGGCGCATCCCGGAGACGATAAGCTGCCGCTTCAACCCGGGCGGGGTCTTTAAAATGAGCAACGGCATCATGGACAACCCGGGAGACGCGAAGTACGGCATGACTCGCGAGCAGCTCTTCGAGGCTTATAAGATTTTAAGGGGAAAGGGCGCGAAGCGCTTCGGGCTCCACGCGTTTTTGGCGAGCAACACCGTGACGAACGAGTACTACCCGAAGCTCTCAAGGCAGCTCTTCGAGCTCGCGGTGCAGCTGCGCGACGAGACCGGCTGCGACATAAGGTTCATAAACCTCTCGGGCGGCGTCGGGATCCCCTACGCGCCGGACCAGGAGCCGAACGACATCCATGTGATAGGCGAGGGCGTGAGGGAGGCCTACGAGGAAGTGCTCGTGCCTGCGGGGATGGGAGATGTCGCGATATACGCGGAGATGGGCCGCTTCATGCTAGGCCCCTACGGCTGCCTAGTCACGAAGGCGATACACGAGAAGCATATCTACAAGGAATACATCGGCGTGGACGCGTGCGCGGCGAACCTCATGCGGCCCGCGATCTACGGGGCTTACCACCACATCACGGTGCTCGGCAAGGAGGATATTCCCTGTGACCACACCTACGACGTGACCGGATCCCTCTGCGAGAACTGCGACAAGTTCGCGGTCGACCGCAAGCTCCCGAAGATCGACATGGGCGACTACCTCGTAATCCACGACGCGGGCGCGCACGGCTTTGCGATGGGATACAACTACAACGGCCGCCTGCGCTCCGCGGAGCTGCTCCTGCGCGAGGACGGGAGCGTGAAGCTCATACGACGCGCCGAGACCCCGGAGGACTACTTCGCGACCTTCGACTGCTTCGATGACATAAAAATTAAAAGATGATTTAACTTTTACTCAATTGGCAGAAACACGGCCTTCCTCTGTTCAAACACGGTAAAATACTTAAATCCCGCCTCCCGCAGCATGCCCGGCACCTTCGCAAAATCGTAGGCGACGCGCCCCGGAGCGTGCGCGTCCGAGCCAATTGTTATGATCTCGCCGCCGAGCTCCCTGTAGCGGGCGAGGATCTCCTCGGTAGGGTTCGGGTGGCCGAGGCCGTAGGCAAAGCCCGCGGTGTTGAGCTCGATGCCCTTGCCCATCCCAATCAGGGTGCGCAGGATCTCGTCGATCACGTCGGCGTACTTTTCATATGAATAAAACCTGTTCCTGTTCGGGCCGTAGCGCACGACGTAGTCGATGTGGCCGTACACGTCAAAGTCCGTAAAATCCCGAAGGTTTTCAAGTATCGACTCGAAGTACTCGCGGTAGGCGGCCTCCTCGCTCTTCCCCTCGTAGTAGGCGGGGTAGTAGGGGTCGACCCCGTTCACTACGTGGGACGAGCCGATGAT
>JAJQIQ010000229.1 GCA_021199135.1 Clostridiales bacterium
GTCGGCAAGGGTGCAGGGCTTGAACCCGAACATCTCCGGCGTGAACTTCTGCACGGTGACCTCGCCATTCTTTATCTCTCCGACCGTAGTCTCGCCGGTCAGCGTGATCTCGTCCATGTTGTCCGCGCCGCTCACGACGAAGCCGCGCTCGACGCCGAGCTGGGCCATGACCTTCGCGATCGTCTCGACGAGCGTCGGGCTGTAGACTCCGACAACCATCCCCTTCGCGCGCGACGGGTTTGAGAGAGGCCCAAGGATGTTGAATACCGTGCGGATCCCGAGCTCCTGGCGCACCGGCCCCACGTATTTCATGCAAGGGTTGAAGTGCGGCGCGAACATGAATCCGATCCCGACCGTCTCCACGCACCGCTCCACGACCTCCGGGTCGGCAGAAATGTTCACGCCGAGCGCCTCGAGCACGTCGCCCGCGCCGCTCTTTGACGAGATCGAGCGGTTGCCGTGCTTTGCGACAGGAACGCCCGCCGCCGCGACCGCGAACGCCGCCGTCGTCGAGATGTTGAACGAGTAGGTGCAGTCGCCGCCCGTCCCGACGAAATCGACGTAGTTGTCGACCTTCGGGCTTATCGTGTTCGCCTTCGCGCGGAGCACTGACGCAAATCCCAGGATCTCATCGACGGTCTCGCCCCTCATCCTCATCGCCATCAGCACCGCCGCGATCTGCGCCTGCGACGCCTGCCCCGTAAGTATCAGCTCCGCCGCGTGCTCCGCCTCCTCGCGTGTCAGCTTCTGTCCCTCCGCCAGTTTTGCAATCGTGTCTTTCATTTCAATGTACCTGCCTTTCTTATTAGATCTAGATTTAATTTTTCCATAAACACCATTTCCACTTCAAAGAAAACAATGATTTTCAGATAAATTCTGCAAAAATATTGTTTATCATCACAACTCATTCATCTCTTTTTTAAACGTCCTGCAATACTCCGCCGCCGCGTCCGCAGAAAAACCGTTGTCGCGCAGCAGCTGGATGAAATGCGTCCCGACTATCGCCCCGTCGATGACGTCCTTCATCGGCGCGATGTCCGCCGCCGTCCGGATCCCAAATCCCATCATGACTGGAATCTTCGACGCCGCCTTGACCTGCGATAGGTAGTCGATGACCTTGCTGTGGAACTGCCCCTCCTGGCCGGTAACGCCCATCGAGGAGACGCAGTAGATGAAGCCCCGTGCGCTTCCCACAATCTTCGGTATGCGGTCCGCGGAGACCGGCGCGACGAGCTGGATCATTATCGTCTCGTCGCAGTTTCCGAGCGCGTCCTGCGCCTCCTGCTGCTCCTCGAGCGGAAGGTCCGGGACGATGAGCCCGTCCACCCCGCAGGCCTTGCACCTGTCCATGAAATTCTTCACGCCGTAGTGGACGATCGTGTTGTAGTAAAGCATGAAGACGATCGGGATGTTCACGCCACTCCCTCGCATTTTTTCCATGCACTCGAAGGTCTTCTCGAGCGTCGCCCCGTTTTTTATCGCCTCAAACGACGCCGCCTGGATCACCGGCCCATCCGCGACCGGGTCCGAGAACGGGATGCCCAGCTCGATTATGTCCGTCCCCGCGCTCTCCTGCGCCCGGATTAACTCTTCCGTCTTATCGTAATCCGGAAATCCCGCCGTGACGTATGTGATGAAAGCCTTCTCGTTTTTTTCCTGCAGCGCCGCAAGTACACTCTCAATCCTGTTCATGAAGCCTCACCTCCTAATTCAGATAGCCCTTGCCCGCAAGGTAGTCCGAGATGGTGTTCACGTCCTTGTCGCCCCTCCCGGACAGGCAGATTATCATGCTCTGATCCATCGTCATTTCCTTCGCTTTTTTCTTTGCGTAGGCGACGGCGTGTGCGCTCTCGATCGCAGGTATTATGCCCTCGAGCTTGCAGAGCTCGACGAGCGCGTCCATCGCCTCGTCGTCGGTGATTGAGACGTACTGCGCCCTGCCGGTGTCGCGCAGGTACGCGTGCTCCGGCCCTACCCCCGGGTAGTCAAGCCCCGCGGAGATCGAGTGCGCGAGCTGGATGTTGCCGTCCTTGTCCTGGAGCAGGTATGAACGCATCCCGTGGAGAACCCCCGGCTCGCCGAGCGCCATCGCGGAGGCGTGTTTTCCGGTCTCGATCCCGAGCCCCGCCGCCTCGACGCCGATGAGCTGCACGTCCTTCTCATCTATGAAATCCGCGAACATCCCGATCGAGTTCGATCCGCCGCCGACGCAGGCCATCACGACGTCGGGGTTTTTGCCCTCGGCCTCCATGTGCTGCCGCTTCGACTCGGCGCTTATCACGCGCTGGAATTCCTTTACCATCTTCGGGTACGGGTGCGGTCCCACCGCAGAGCCGATGACGTAGAACGTGTCCTCGGCGGTCTTCGCCCAGGTGCGGATCGCCTCGTTCGTCGCGTCCTTCAACGTATTGCTGCCCGACTCGACGGAGACGACCTTGGCCCCCAGCATCTCCATACGCAGGACGTTCAGCTTCTGCCTCTCGATGTCCTCCTTGCCCATGTAGACCGAGCACTCCATCCCGAAGAGCGCGGCCCCGGTCGCCGTCGCGACGCCGTGCTGGCCCGCGCCGGTCTCCGCGATGACCTTCTTTTTGCCCATGCGACGCGCCAAAAGAATCTGCCCGATGACGTTGTTGATCTTGTGCGCTCCGGTGTGGTTTAAGTCCTCGCGCTTTAAATAAATTTTCGTGCCGTAGGCCTCGCTGAGTCGCTTCGCGTAATAGAGCGGTGTCTCGCGCCCGACATACTGCCGGAGGTAGTAGTTGTACTCGTCCATGAAATCCTTGTCACGGATTGCCTCCTCAAACGCCCTCTCAAGCTCGTCGAGCGTGTTCATGAGCGTCTCCGGCACATACTGCCCGCCGAACTGCCCGTAGTAAGCCTCATTTTTCATGTTCTCTTGCCCTCCTTATGAATTTCATTACCTCATCCCGGTTTTTGCCGCCGCCGTCCTCCACGCCGGAGCTCACGTCGACGATGTCCGGGGAAAACATCGCAATCCCCTGCTGCACGTTCTCGGCGTTCAGCCCTCCCGCGAGGATCATCTCCCTGCCCGGGAAACTTTTCTTTACGCCGTCGAAACGGTTTTTCTGCGCCTCCCAGTCGAAGGTCTTCCCGCCGCCGTACTCGGCCCCGTCGATGACGAAGCCTGTCACTTTTTCTTGTAGCGATTCTGGCATATTTAAAAACATGTCAAGCCTATTTTTGAGCTCGTCCTCTCCCGATAGATTTATCGCGTACCAGACGGGAATGTTTATTGCATCAAGCACCGCCTCCGACAAATCCCCGTGTACCTGCAATATGTCAAAGCCATGGCTCTGCAGCATCTCGGCTTTTTTTTCGTCGGGCGAGACGGTGACGGCGACGGTCTTTATCTCATCGGACAGCAGTTTTTTTATCTCATCCGACGTCTCCGGCGTGACGTTTCGCTTGCTCTTTTCAAAGAATACGAAGCCCGCGAAATCCGCCCCCGCCTCGTTTAAATATTCCGCCTCGCAGGGCCGCGTCAGCCCGCAAATTTTTACCTTCAATATATCAGCCTTCTTTCCAGCGCTTCGCGAGCTCCCTCGGGTTTTCCGACTCCATGAACGCCCGCCCGATTAAAAATGCGTCGACCCCGCAGTCGCGCAGCCGCCTCACGTCGTCGTCGCCCATGATGCCGCTCTCGGAGACCATGACCTTGTCCTTTGGGACATAGCCGCGAAGCCTCTCCGTGGTGGAGAGCTCAATCGTAAAATTCTTGAGGTTGCGGTTGTTGACGCCGATGATCCTCGGGTCGATCTTCATCGCCCGCTCAAGCTCCTCCTCGTCGTGGACCTCCACGAGCGCGTCGAGCTCAAGCTCGCGAGCGAGGCTGTAAAAATCATGAAGCTGCACGTCGTCGAGTATCGCCGCGATGAGCAGTATCGCGTCCGCCCCTATCGCCTTCGCCTCGTAGAACTGGTACTCGTCGATCATGAAATCCTTGCGCAAAATCGGCAGGTCTGACTTCGCGCGGATCTGCTTCAGATAATCAACGTTTCCGTCGAAATGGTCCTCCTCGGTGAGGCAGGAGATCGCGTCTACGGAATCGTTGTACTCGTCAATCCGCTCCATGAGATCAATTCGGCTGTCGATTTTGCCGAGGCTCGGCGAGGCTTTCTTGAACTCGCCTATTATCGAGATCCCGGGCTTCTTTAAATTGTCATAAAAACAATTTGCGGCCCGCGTTTTCGTCTCCTCCGCGAGGCGGCGCATCTCGCTCTCACTGATTTTTGCCTTGTGCTGCGGGAGACGCTTTTTCTTGTCCTCCACGATCTCATCTAAGATCAAATCATTCACCTCCGATATATTTTTATATCGCAATAAAAATATTTTTTATCATTTTTATGCCCTGCCGTTCACGAAATTCTCTATCATCCTCTTGCCGTGCTCCGTGTATATCGACTCGGGGTGAAACTGCAGGCCGACCACCGGGAATTCTTTATGGCGCATCGCCATTATCTCGCCGTCCGCGGTCTCCGCCAAAATCCGCAGGCAGTCCGGGAAGCCATCCCTCTGCACCGCGAGCGAATGGTACCGCGCCACCTTGACCGGCGAATCAATCCCTGAAAAGACGCTCGTCCCGTCGTGCTCGATCACGGACTGCTTGCCGTGAAAGAGAGCCTTCGCGTATGAGACCTTGCCGCCGAGCGCCTCGCCTATGCACTGGTGCCCGAGGCAGATGCCGAGTATCGGGACCTTGCCCGTAAATTCGCGCACGACGTCGATGCAAACCCCCGCGTCCCTGGGGCTCTTAGGCCCAGGTGAGAGCACGATGCGCTCCGGGTCCATCTCTTTTATCTCGTCCACGGTCGCCTTGTCGTTTCTCACGACCTTGATGTCGGAGTTGAAAATTCCGATGTACTGGTACAGGTTGTACGTGAATGAATCGTAGTTGTCTATCAGCAAAATCATAGGTTTTCCTCCTCCACGAGTGTCTTCGCCAGCGCCATCACCTTGTTGCAGCACTCCCTGTACTCGTTCTCACCGACGGAGTCCGCGACTATCCCCGCGCCCGCCTGCAGGTACACTTTGTTGCCTTTCTTTATCATCGTGCGGATCGTGATGCAGAAATCCATGTCGCCGGAAAAGTCCACGTACCCGGTCGCCCCGCCGTAGAGCCCGCGCCTGTCCGACTCAAGCTCGTCGATTATCTCCATCGCGCGGATTTTCGGAGCTCCCGAGAGAGTCCCCGCCGGGAGGAACGACGACACCAAATCGAGTGGGTGGAACTCGCCCTTCTTCTTGCCCTCGACCTGCGAGACGATGTGCATGACGTGCGAGTAGTTCTGCACCTCCATGAGCTGCGTCACCTTGACCGTCCCGAACTCGCAGACGCGCCCCATGTCGTTTCTCGCTAGGTCCACGAGCATGACGTGCTCGGCCCGCTCCTTCTCGTCCCGGAGCAGCTCATCGCGCAGCAATGCGTCCTGCTCCGCGTCGGCTCCGCGCGGCCTCGTCCCCGCGATCGGGCAGGTGAATACGCGGTTGTCCTGCTGCTTTACTATCATCTCCGGCGAGCTCCCGATCACCTCGAAATCGCCGTAGTTGAAATAGTACAAATAGGGCGACGGGTTCAGCTCGCGCAGCTCCTTGTAGAGCGTGAAGCCGTCGTGCCCGGTCTCTATCGTCCACCGCTGCGAGAGCACGGTCTGGAACACGTGACCCTCGCGGATGTACTCGCGGATCTTCTCGACCTTTGCGCTGTACTGCTCGAGCGTGTCGGATTTCTTCACGATGACGCCGTCGTGGACGAAGTGGTTTTTTTTCTGCTTCCCGGCATCCCGAAGCGCCCCGTCGATGAGCGTCTGCGCCTCCTCGAGGCTCTGTGCGCGCCCCTCGTCGCTGTCCTCTCCCAGCACGATAGCCGTCAGCGTCTCCGCCACGTGGTCTACCATGATAAACTTCGTCATCAGCATCATCTGGATCGTCTCGATCCCGATCTCGTCCGGGTTGTCGTCCGGCAGGGTCTCGGCGTAGCGCACGAAATCATAGCCCAGGTTTCCGACGAGCCCGCCCGAGAAAGAGAGCTCCTCGTTGTCCTTTACGATCTCGAACTCGCTGTAGTATTCCTTGAGCCTCTCGAGCGGGTTGCCGGGCCTTACCTCCTCGCTGCCGTCAGCCTTCGTGATGACGAGCGAGTCGCCCCGCGAGGAGATCATCTCCTCCGGCTCCTTCCCGAAAAATGTGTGGCGGTCATAATTTTTGTCGTAGCTCTCGAGCAGGAAGCCTTTTTTGTCCCCGACGAGGCTCTCGTACATCCCCGTCGCCGTCTCGCTCACGATGCTGACCGTCTTCTTGTACACGCGCAGCCTGCGTTTCATTGCAATACCTCCTGATAATATACATATTAGCGACACCCCTGGTGTCGCAAAAAGTCCCTGACACAGCATTTCTGCCATGTCAGGGACGAATTATCGTGGTGCCACCCTTGTTCGCCGCGCTCTCGCGCGGCCTCTTTCGGTACGGGATCTCTCCGATACCTATGCCCCTGTAACGTGGGGATACGGCTTGGATACTCGCGGCCAATGCCGCTTTCCCCTCGCATCTGACGAACCCATTCCGAACGGACTAGCCTGCCGGCTCCCACCAACGCCGGCTCTCTGGAAAGCAACTCCTCCGCCGTACTCACTTTCGCTCAACGATTTTAAGTCTCTGTGAAATTCTCTCAACGAAAGACAGTGTA
>JAJQIQ010000008.1 GCA_021199135.1 Clostridiales bacterium
ATGGAGAAGGCGCACGGCGACAGGAAGCACGTCCTCATCGTGGACGACGACAGCGGCGTGCTCAAGCTCCTTCGTGGGTATCTCGCTGAGCGCTACGATGTCGCGACGGCGATCAGCGGGAAGATCGCGCTCAAGTTCCTAGAGTCGAAGAAGACGGACCTCGTGCTCCTCGACTACGAGATGCCCGGGGAGAACGGGGCGGACGTGCTCAAGGCCATCAGGAGCAACCCGGCCACGCAGTCGCTCCCCGTCGTGTTCCTCACAGGCCTTACTGACAAGGACAAGATACAGGAGGTCCTCTCCTTGAACCCGCAGGGCTACCTGCTCAAGCCGATAGAGATGGACAGGCTCGCGTCCACGATAAAGGGGATAATCCACCAATAGAAGCAGAGGAGGGGGACTGCATATGTGGGAAGAAGAACTTACGCTTACGGAACTTATCGATGTGGAGACGCTGCAGAAGATCCAGGACGCGTTCTCCATGATGACTGGGATCGCCTCGCTGACGACGGACATAAACGGCGAGGCGGTCACGGTCGGGTCGAATTTCTCGGATTTCTGCATGAAGTACACCAGGCCCACCGAGGAGGGCAGGAAGCGCTGCGAGAAATGCGACAAGATGGGCGCGGAGATGGCGAAGAAGGAAGGCTCATCCTGCGCGTATTTCTGCCATGCGGGGCTCGTGGACTTCGCCGCGCCGATCATGGCGGGCGAGAAGATGGTGGGCTGCTTCATCGGAGGCCAGATCCTGACGGCGACGCCGAACGAGGAGAAGATGCGAAAAGTAGCGCGGGAGATCGGCGTCGATGAGGACGAGTACATCGAGGCGGCGCACAAGATCCACATCGTAAAGGAGGAGGTCGTCGTCAGGGCGACCAAGTCGCTCTATGTCATCGCGAACGTCATCTCGGAGCTGGCCTACAGGCGGCATGAGGTCATTTTAAAGAACCTCGAGCTCGAGAAGTCGAACCGCATGAAATCAGACTTTTTGGCAAACATGAGCCACGAGATCCGCACGCCGATGAACGCCGTGATCGGGATGGCGGAGATGGCGCTGCGCGAGGACATGTCCGACAACGCGAAGGAGTACGTGAGCCAGATAAAGTCGTCGGGGCAGACGCTCCTTACCATTATAAATGATATTTTGGACTTCTCGAAGATCGAGTCGGGCAAGATGGAGGTCATTCCGGACAATTACGAGCCGATGTCAGTCATAAACGACATGGTGAACATCATCGTGACCCGCATCGGCGACAAGGACCTCGAGCTCATCATGGACGTAAACCCGGACATGCCGCAGGAGCTCTACGGCGACAGCAACCGCATCAAGCAGGTCATGGTCAACCTCGCGAACAACGCGGTCAAGTTCACGCAGCAGGGCTCGGTGCAGCTTTCCGTGGATTTTGAGTGGATTGACGAGGGCAACATAAACCTCAAGGTGGACGTCATCGACACCGGCATGGGCATCAAGGAGGAGGACATGGGCAAGCTCTTCAAGTCCTTCCAGCAGGTCGACAGCAAGCGCAACCGCAACGTCGAGGGCACCGGGCTCGGGCTTGCGATAAGCAGGCAGCTCCTCGGGCTCATGGACGGCCACATCTCCGTGCAGAGCGTCTACGGCGAGGGGAGCACGTTCTCGTTCACGGTGCCGCAGAAAGTGACAAAAAAGACTCCGTCGATCCCGAGGCTCAAGGAGAGGAAGGTGGTCGCGGGGCTGTTCCAGAGCCCGTACATCATCTACCAGCTCGAGAAGGACCTAGAGAGGATGGGTGCGGAATATATCAGGATAAAGTCGGAGAGGGAAATCCAGAAGGTCATCGAGGTTGGCGCGGATTACTTTTTCGTCGAGCAGGTGCTCTTTACCGACACGCTGCAGCAGTTTCTGCGCGAGCACCCGGAGCTTGAGGGCGTCGCGCTGATAAGTTACAGGTCGACGCGCCAGTACGACATCCCGAACCTCCACGTCGTGAAGAAGCCGTTGTACGCCCTCGGGCTTGCGGGCGTGTTTTTCGGGGAAGACATCTATGCGCATTATTCGCGGGTCGAGGAAGAGGAAGAATTCGACTTCATCGCGCCGGACGCGGATGTACTCGTCGTCGACGACAACGCGATAAACCTCACCGTGGCCCGCGGGCTGCTCGAGCCGCTCCAGATGCACATCGACACGGCCTTAAGCGGCAAGGAGGCCGTCACGAAGATGATGGACAAACGCTACGACATCGTCTTCATGGATCATATGATGCCCGGGATGGACGGCATAGAGACGACCCACGTCGTGCGGAGGATGCTTGGAGACAACGGCAATGTCCCGATCATTGCATTGACCGCGAACGCGGTCGAGGGCATGAGGGAGATGTTCGTCAAGGAGGGCATGAACGATTTCGTCGCCAAGCCCATCGAGATGCGCGTCATCCTCTCGAAGCTGCGCCAGTGGCTCCCGCCGGAGCTCCTCGTAAAGCAGGACCATGTCGAGATGAAGAATTCGTCCGCTGGGCTCAAGGAGGAGTCGATGGGGGAGCACATGATCACGATCGAGGGGCTCGACGTGGAGTCCGCGATGAAGCTGCTCGGCAACGAGGCGCTGTTCTGGTCGGTCCTCAAGGAGTACTACCGTGTCATCGACCGAAAGATCGCAAAGATCGAGGAGTTCATGGAGACCGAGCAGTGGCATGAGTACACGATCGAGGTCCACGCCCTAAAGAGCGCGTCGCGCCAGATCGGGGCTCTCGAGCTCGCGAAGACCGCTGAGAACATGGAGGCCGCCGGAAACAATGAGGACATAGACGCGATCCGCGAGATCACGCCGGGGATGCTCGAGCTCTACGCGCACTACAAGGACATCCTGCGACCGTACTGCGAGGACGAGGCCGCGGATTCGGCGCAGCAGGGCAGCGGGGAGCAGATAAACAGCGACGAGCTCGCGTCGGAGTTTTCCGACCTGCGCGAGGCGATGGACAACCTCGACATGGACGCGATGGAAAATGTCATCCAGGACATGGAGCAGTACTCTTACACCGACGCGCAGCAGGAGTATTTCGAGAAGCTCAAGTACGCGGTCGACGACATCGACACCGAGAAGTGCGAGCAGATCATCGAGATCTGGGAGGCGGACTCAGAGGCGAGCTGACGGTGGACTGAAAGCAGTTAGGAATGTCTAACCACTATTTTAGACAGGATAAAATTCATGGCAAGATTTGAACTTGTGACGCCCTGCCATTTCGGGCTTGAGGCGGTCACGAAACGCGAGATTGAGGGCCTGGGATACGACATCACGCGCGTGGAGGACGGGCGTGTGACCTTTTCGGGGGACGAGGAGGCGGTGTGCCTCTCAAACGTGTTCCTGCGGAGCGCGGAGCGGGTACTCCTTCAGGTTGGGCGTTTCCGTGCGGAGACCTTTGACGAGCTCTTTGACGGAATCCGCGCGCTTCCGTGGGAGGACTTCATCCCAGAGCACGGGAAGTTCTGGGTGACGAAGGCATCCTCGATAAAGAGCAAGCTATACAGCCCGTCGGACGTCCAGTCCATCGCAAAGAAGGCGATGGTCGAGAGGCTTAAGGAAAAATATCATATCGGGCATTTTCCGGAGGACGGCGCGCCCTACCCGGTGCGGATATTCATGTTCAAGGACGAGGCGGTCGTGACTCTCGACACCTCCGGCGACTCGCTCCACAAGCGCGGCTATCGGCTCTCGTCGGTGATCGCGCCCCTGTCGGAGACGCTTGCATCTGCGCTCATCATGTTGACCCCGTGGAAGCCAGGGCGGATTCTCTGCGACCCGTTCTGCGGTAGCGGGACTTTCCCGATAGAGGCGGCGATGCTGGCGGCGCATATCGCGCCGGGGATGAGCCGCACATTCACCGCGCAGCAGTGGACAAATTTCATCCCGGGGAAATTGTGGGATGACGCCTTCGAAGAGGCGCGCGATATGGTAAATCCGGACATCGAGACCGACATCCAGGGCTATGACATCGACGGCTCGGCGGTCCGCGCAGCGCGGGAGAACGCGAGGCGGGCGGGCGTAGATTCGCTCATACATTTTCAGCAGAGGCCGCTCGAGGAGTTCCACCACCCGAAGAAGTACGGCTTCATCATCACGAACCCGCCCTACGGCGAGCGGATGGAGGACAAAGAGAACCTCCCGGCGCTCTACAGGCAGATCGGAGAGGTCTACGCATCGCTCGACTCGTGGTCGCTTTGCATGATATCAGCCTACGGGGATGCCGAGAAATACATTGGGAGGAAAGCGGACAAAAAGCGCAAGGTCTACAACGGCATGATCCGGACGGACTTCTACCAGTTCATGGGACCGAAACCGCCGAAACGCGGGAGAGAGGCAAATTGGGAATAAATTAAATATTGATTTAATAAAACGAGCTGTTTGAGAGATCATTTTGTATGAAGAATTCAGTGAAATATATCGTATTCGCGGTCGTGCTCGCGGCGATATTCCTTTTCAAATTTCAGATAGTGGGGCTGGACCGGGCGCAAGTCGGCGAGTTCCGCGGCAGCAACCTCGACGACGGCGTCTGGAATTCACTCGTCGCCAAGGACGTGAACTCCGGCACGTTCTCCGTCGTCATCGACAGCCAGGAGTACTCAAGCGATGACATCGGCTGCTACATGAACAGCGAGCGCGGCATAATGATCCCGGTGTCGATGCTCCGCGAGGCGTTCGGCTGCAGCGCGCGCGTCTACGACGGAAACACGCTGCTCGTCGAGAAGCACGGCCTCTCGGTCTCGATGTCGGTCGATGACTACCTCGCCACTTCGGGGGAGGATACGGTGGTGCTCTCGTCGCCGCTCACTGAAAACTCGAAGGGACTTTTCGTGAGCCTCGGCGACCTCGCCAACCTCCTCGGATACAGCTACAGCATCGACATCGGGGACGGCATAGCGGTCGCGGCGGACGCTGACAACAGTTCCGTCATCCCGACCAGCTACGACCTCCGTGACAGGGGACGCGTCTCCGTGATAAGGAACCAGGGCTCGGACGGGACGTGCTGGGCGTTCGCGGCGACGAGTGCGCTCGAGTCCGCGCTCATGCCGGAGGAGAGCCCAATCTTTTCCGTCAGGCATATGATCTACCGGAATTCGTTCAACGTCAGCACGTCAAACGGCGGCGAGTACACGATGGGCATGGCGTACCTCGCGGCCTGGCAGGGGCCGGTCTACGACGATGACTATTCCTACGAGTTGGGGGAGGAGATCACCCCGCTTACGGCGGTAAAGCATGTCCAGGAGATGCAGATAATAGACGGGAAGAATTACGAGAAGATAAAGGAGGCCGTCTTCAAGTACGGCGGCGTCCAGTCCTCCATCTACAGCACGATAGAGAGCGTGGACGAAAACTCCGAATATTACAACGATGAGACTGCCGCCTACTGTTACATCGGCACCGAGAAGCCGAACCACGACGTGGTCATCATCGGCTGGGACGACAGCTACCCGAGCTCGAACTTCAACACGCAGCTCGAGGGCGACGGGGCGTTCATCTGCCAGAACAGCTGGGGCGAGGACTTCGGCGAGGACGGGGTTTTCTACGTCTCATATTACGACACGAACATCGGCACCCACAACGTCGCCTACACGCGCATCGACGATGCGGACAATTACGACCACATCTACCAGAGCGATCTCTGCGGCTGGGTCGGCAAGCTCGGCTACGACAGCGAGGACATGTACGGGGCCAATGTGTTCACCGCAGAGGGCGACGAGAACATTGTCGCGGCGTCGTTCTACGCGACCGGCGCGGACACCGAGTACGAGCTCTCGATAGTGAAGAATTTCAAGAACTCCGCGTCGCTTAGCGACCGCGTGACCGTGGCCTCCGGGACGCTCAGCCAGGCGGGATACTACACGATAGATTTCGACGAGCCCGTCGAGGTGGACGCGGGCGAGGAGTATGCGGTCGTGCTGTATGTGAAGACGCCCGGCGCGACGCACCCGATGGCGATAGAGTACGATTCGGGGGACTCCACCCTCATCGGCATCGACCTCGACGACGGGGAGGGCTACATCAGCAGCAACGGGACGGCATTCGTAAACGTCAAGACCAAGCAACAGTGCAACCTCTGCATCAAGGCGTTTTCGGACGACAGGTGATTAAATGGATGAGAGAGTTTTAAAGTGGATAACGGCCCTGTCGGGCATCCTTGCGGTCGCGGTCTGCGTCAGCCTGTATTTTTTCCCGAGCATACACGCGCAGGCGCTCGCCGCCGAGAGCCAGGGCCAGGAGGAGTACCGCAGCAGCGCCGAGGACATAATAGTCGCTTCGGAACCGGAGGATAGCGTGGAGGAGGCGGAGGACCTCGACGGGAAATTAAAGATCGCCCTCCCCGATTCCGTGACTGAGGATGACGTCTCCATCGAAAACGACTACCTGACGCAGACGGTCACCGTGCGCTTTGCGGGCGGCGTCGAGGACTATTTCAGCGACTATGTGATTCGCGGGAGCAGCGACCACATCGACTCGCTCTCCTACTACCAGGACGGGGATGACGGAGTGATAGTCTTTGCCCTCGACTCGGTCTGTGAGCTCGAGCAGGACTTCAAGACTGGCGGCCTCTACCTCAAGTTCCTCGACCCGCACGAGGTCTACGACAAGGTCGTCGTTGTCGACGCGGGCCACGGGA
>JAJQIQ010000167.1 GCA_021199135.1 Clostridiales bacterium
CGGCTATCGGCAGCCTGCGCCCTTCTGATATCTCAAACAGCTTTCCTTCTGTTGCCGGGATTTCCTTGAGTATCTTTTTCATCTCGCGCACCTCCATTGCTCTAATACCACAATACGGTTTTTTCCTCGGGCGGATCGTCCATTGTCGCAAGATGTCTTAATTCGCGTTTTGCATGAGACGGTGCCATCACTCCTGCTTCTTTGTGTTCTAAAACCTCGCCGGTCTTTATGTCTACCTTCATGAACCCACGCTCATTTTCTTTTCCTTCTGGAAAATAATCTGCCGATATGAACTTGTCATTTTTTGTTATGTTTTTTAAGACCACCATAATACTCCGCTGCCTCTTTCTGGTAGTTATATTTTTCATTTGCCATACTATGGGCTACTAAATGCTCTATCTCCGGATTCTCTTTTTTTATTTCCATCTCACATAATTCATGCTCAATTAACGTTCTATCATGCTTTTGAATATTTTTTCCGGTCATGAGCCTTTGCCAGCTCTGGGCAATTGCGCAATCAGGAGCAAATCTTTTGTATTGGCCTGATTCATCATCATACAGCGATTTATCCATAAACAAATATGATTTAATCCGCTTTATGTCGTCTGCGTCCCTATCAAGATTTGTTGCTATTTTTTCGCAGTCAGTTGAAAAGCTCCTAATCTCATCATAATACATTTCTGCAAATTTATCGGCTTCATCACTCTCAATATCTGTAATTCTAGCCCCAGATAATATTATACCATCATTTTCATCCTCTTTCAACTCCAAAAGCCCCGAGGTGTCGCCGTCGGCGAACGTCTCCTTCCACTCCTTGTAATCCATGTCCGCGGGGACGTTGTACTGCTTGCCGTCCTCGCCCCTGGCTATCCTCTGGCCGGTCTGCCCGTGGTCGTCCTCGAAGTACGGGCAGGTCGTGGAGCGGCACCACGGATGGAACGGCGGGGCGGTCACGCCCGCCTCGTAGTCCTTCATGGGGAAGTGCTGCCCGTCCATCGTCTGGCATATCTCCGACGTGCGCGAGTCGAGCGTCGCCACTATCTCATATTCTTCCACGCCGAGGTCCTCGAAGCAATCCTTCTGCGCCGCGCTCGAGAAATACGCCTCCTCGGTCATGACGAGCCGCCCCGCGTTGTACTTCGACGTCTTCATCTGCCGCGCTATCGCATCTATGGCGCTCTGCGGATCCTTGCCGAGCATGATGTTCTGCGTGAGCTCCTTCTGCAACGATGACATGAGCTTCTCGCGGCTGGTCCATATCTTCTCGGAGAAATTGGTGCCGTCTGCCGCCCACGGGCTTGAGAGCACCTTCTCTATCTGCGCCTGATCCAGTCCGGCCACCGGCACACCTACCCTGAGCCCGTGCTGTATCTCATATGCCGTGTGGTAATAGCTGCTCTCGTATGCATCGGCCAGCGCGGAGCTCATCGTCTCCTGCTGCTTCGAGAACATCGTCTCCAGGCTGTCCTGCATCTCGATTTTCAGCGCCTCGTACTTGGATATGTGGTACTTCGCGGACGCGTTCTCGAGCTGCTTTACCCATTTGCCGTTTATGGCATTCTCCTCGCCGTGCTTTATGTACTCCTGCACGGTCCATTTGAACTCGTCGAGGTCGTCGCCCTTTAGCCACTGCCTGGCCTCCGCCATGCTTATCTCGTTGTTTGCCGCAAATCGCTCATACCACGCCGAGATCTTGCCCTCTATCTGCTTTTCCGCGTCCCTGTACTGCTTCTCTATCCTGGAGTATGCCGAGAGCCCTATCTTGTTCTGCTCGCTCTCAAGGAGCTCAAACCGTTTCTTCCAGTAATCACTGCTCTTCATCGTCCGATTCCTCGTCCTTCCTGCCGTCCCCTGCGTTCATGGGGAATGCGTTCTGGTACGGGTTCATCTTTTCCATGTCTTCCTGCTCTTCCTCGTCTATCCTGCGCAGCTCTTCGTCCACGTCGTCCACCCACGGGTGCTGCGCCACGAGCGTCTGCTTTGACAGGATGCCGACGGAGTTCTTGATGTTGTCTATGACGGTCGCCTCGTCCATCATCATGTCGCGGTTGAATATCACTGTGACGTCCTCGCCCGAAAAATCCCCGTGCCCGGTGTTCGCCAGGTGCGCGTCCGTGAACCACAGGATGTCCTCGAACGCCGCCTGCAGCTCGCTCTCCATGTCGTTCGCGTCCAGGTCGATGTCCGAGTACATTGACTGTATGTTCATCTGGTTCGGGGTTCCGGAGAGGCGGTCGTCCTTCGCGTCGTAGCCCATCCCGTTCTCGATGATGGCCTTCTTGAATATCTCCACGATCGCCTTGTAGTTGTCGGAGTTCACCTGAATCTCTAGCGTCTCCACGCCGCCCTTGGTCTCGCCGTCATAGCGGACCTTGACCGCGCCGTATGTCGCGAGGTTGCGCCGGAACTCGCCGAGGTTGGTTCCGTCGTAGTTCTTGAGCACCAGCACGGTGTTCCTCGCGTCCTCCTGCATGTTGTTCTCGAAGTCGGACAGCATCGCGTTTATCCCGTCCTGCAGCGACTTCACTTTCTTGAGCAAGGGGGTTTCCGTCTCGTTGTACTTCAGCGGCACGAGCGGCACGCGCGTCCAGTTGTACCCTACGGCGTTCCCCTCCGCGTCGGTCATCGTGACGTGGTAGCTGTCGGGGCTCACGCCCCCGCTCACGTCCGGGATGAGCACCCCTCCGTCAAGGATGAACCTGTGCGTCCCGTCGAGGTCGTACACCTCCACCTTCTCGATTATCGTCTGCTCATCCCCCTTGTACCCCACCACGGCATACAGGCGGACGGCATATTCCAGGGAGGTGTGCTCGGTGTCCTTCCAGAACGGCAGTATCTCATATCCCGGGAAAAAACGGAACGTGAAATTCCCCTCTTCATCGTAGTATGGGTAGAGCCATGCGATCCCGGAGTTGAGCACGGCCTTCCCTGCGTTCTTTAGCATCCTCATGAACTTTTTCCCGAATATGTCCTTCAGGAGACCTATGTACTCGCTGTTCTTCCCGTCCAGCGCGAACGGCTGCCCCAGCAGGTAGTTTGCCTTCTGGTTCACGAGCTTGGCGTACTGGTTGTCTATGATGTGGTTGTTCGGCAGGTTGTCCACTTCCGTCACCTTGCCGTCGTCGCCGATCATGGTGCGCTTCCTCGCTATGATGTCGTGCTCGCTGTCGTAATACAGGTGCCCCTTGATCTGCAGCATCCTGCGGGGGCTTATCTTCCACTTGGAGATTTCCCTTTCCAGGAATTCCTTGTCGTGCATCCTGCCCTGCGCCCCCTCGAACGTCAAGTTCGATGCCCGGAGCGCGAGGCTGTCTATGAAATTCGTGGCAAGCATGGGATTTTCCCCCTCCCTTTTTGTCTTATGTGAATTCAAAAAATCCCGGGGCCACCGCCGGGGTCTTACGTTTACGTCTATTCAAAGCTGAACGCGTCCGGCATGAGTATCTTCGACACTCCGTAGCGCATGGAGTCCATGCCGTGCGAAAACTCGTGGTCTGGCTTGTCGAGCAGTTTCCCGGTCTTCGGGTCTTTCGCCCAGCAGTAGTTGCTTATCTCCTTGGCAAATTCCGTGCAGCGCGGATGCACGACTATCTGGTAGTTCTGGATCAGCTGTATGCCATAATTCACCGAGTCCCTGCCCTTGCGCGAGCCCTCCGCCCTGATGCCCTCCTCGCGCAGCTCCGCTATGCTCTTCGGCTCCGCCGAGTCGCAGACGATGACCTGCCCGCCGTAGCCCATCGCCTTTATCTGCTCCGCGATCTGCCGGTTCGTCGCGCCGGTCTGGTACCACTCGTCAAAGACATATATCTTCATCGCAACGTTATCCACCATCTCGCAGACGAACGCGTTCGGATCGGTGAAGCCGAAGTCGAGGTTGAACGCCGCCTTGATCCCGGGCGTTTTTCTCACCGCATCCACGTCGAAGTCCTCGTAGGCGACGTTCTCGTATATGAGCCCGTCCGCAATCCCCCACTCGCCCTCGCCCTCTATGCGGTACCGGCGCGGGTTGTTCTCCTTCATGCGCAGGAACACGCCCCTGTCCGCGTCGTCCAGCCACTCGTTGCACTGCCAGGTCGTCGTCTTGACAAACGTGTCCGGGTCGGGGCTGTCGAAAAATCTTGCCTTGATCCACGAGGTAGCGGACCACGGGTTGAACGTCATCGTGATCTGCTTAAAGTACCCCGGCGGCATCTTGCCGCGGATGGAGAGGTCGAGCTTGTTGAAGTCGTCCTCGTTGGTGACCTCGTACGCCTCCTCGATCCAGACCCAGCACAGCACGCCCTTGTCGACGGAGATCGACGTGATCTTCAAGCCGTCGTCCAGCCCACGGAAAAGTATCTTCTGGCCGGTCGAGCGGCGCGTGATCTGGAGCGGCGAGAGCGTGTAGTCAAAGTAGTCGTCCAGCCCGAAGCGGTGGATTGCCCATTTGAGGTCGCTGTACACGGAGTCGCGCAGCGTGTTCGAGTACCGGCGCACGCACAGGCCGTTGCTCTCCGGGTACTGGATGAGCCGGAAAATCATGTTGAGCGCGGCGGTCTTGCTTTTCTTCGATCCGCGCGAGCCCTTGCACACGCGATACCGTCTCTCGGTCTCCCAGAAGTCCTTGTACCCCTTGCCGACGAGCTCCTGCAGGGATATCCTCATCCTTTCAAGTCCTCCACGATCGTTATGGGCTCGACCGCCACCGCCATGTTTTCCTTGAACACGCCGTATGCCTTGCCGATGAGCTCCGCCGCCTTTATCCGGTCTTTCGCGGACACGTCGATGTCGATTACGTTCTGCACCCCGTTCCCGATCATCCTCAGCGCCTTTTCTTCCTGCTCGCCGCGCATCACGGACGTGAGGTATTCCATGACTTCTTTCGCATCCGCGGTCTTCTCGTCGTGGATTCTTTCAAGTTCTGAACTGATGTACGCATTGATGAGAGGTTTTCGGAGGTTCTCTTTTCCGATCGCATCTGCTGTCTTCGCTGAATATCCCGCGCGGATCGCGGCCTGCGTCGCGTTCATGTCGACCAGGTACTCATCGCAGAACCTTCTCTGTTTTGCAGTCATATTATTTTTCTTTGCCGCCATGGATCTCACCTCCCCGCTCATGCTCCTGGCGTGCAAAGGGACGGCCCACATTGGCCGCCCCGTATCTAGGAGGAAATTATGAAAAAGACAATGAAATCCTTGCGTGACGCCTCCTGCTGCTTTTTGGATGCCTCCTGCTGCTCCTTTTGCAGCGCCTTTTGGCCTCCTGCTGCTCCTTGGGGGCTTCCCGCGCCCCTCCTGCTGCATCTCCGTCCTGCCGCCCCTGTGCGGCTTTTCATGAATACACTGTATCACATATGCATACTGACAAAAAATGACAACTTTCAAAATTCCCGCAGGTGTTTATTTTCAAAATCCTGCAGTGCGTGCCCGTGGATGCGGTATATGCTCCGGATGTCGTAGCCCATCTCGGCCGCGATCTCCTCGAACCGCTTGAATTCCACATACCGCTTATAGAGCACCTGCATGTGTTTCTCGTTCGTAAGCCCTTGGATCTGGTTTATGATCCGGTGCTTCTCGTCGATGTAGCGGTCGACCTCCTTGTCAATCTCGGTGCTGAGCATGGCCATCTTCTCGACCGACTTCGCAAACGGCGCGTCTCCCGCCGGGGAGGTCTGCACCCTCTCGCCGGAATAGTCCATCCCCCCGACGGAGGCGCACGCCGCCCGCAGCCCGTCCAGCTCGCCCATCTTCTGGTCTATCATCGTATCGAGCCTCTGCAGGCTCCGCAGGTACTCCTTCGCAGTCATGGATTGCATTCCTCCCCTATCATTGCTTCGCCCCTCCCTATTTGTATGAAAATACCACGTTCCCGAACCTCTTCCATGCGCCGCTCCCCTGCGGGAACTCCGACTGGTAAACCACGTCGGCCGGTATCGTCGAGCCGAACCTGAGCAGATCCTCGGCTATTTCAAGGCACCGCTCGTCCGGCTCCCAATTGATGTGTCCGTCCCCTGTGCACTGGTATTGCAGTGTCGGGCTCGTTTGGTAGATCACGCCCCACATCGTGTCTGGGTAATCTGGGTCTGCCATGCGGTTCAATACCACCGACCCGACCGCGTACAGGCACTCGTCATCGCGTATGCTCCCGGCCTCGGCGTAGATCAGCCGCGCCAGCAAATACATCTCATCGTCATCGACCTCCGCGCCCATCGGCTCGATGTCCTCTTCAATTTCCGTGGACTCGTCGCTCATGACGCTCGCCTCGAGCGGCTCGCTCACCGCCGGGATGTCGTTCTCGACGCTTTCCGGCTCATCCGCAAGCCACTCCGTGACCTGCGCGGAGATCCCCGCCGTCGGCAATGTGGCGTTCTCAATTACCTGACGGGTAATTTGCGCTGAATATCCTGCGATTGGCAATGTCGCCGCGCTCGCCGTGATCACCGTCGCGGCTATGTCGACGGCGATCACCGCCGCTATCACCGCCGCGCATATGATCATGACTAGCCTGTCCGCCCATCTGCCCGTGTTTCTGTGGTTCATCTTTCATCCTCCCCGTTCTGCTAAATTGACCGCCCGTAGGTAAATCGTGAATTTCTCCCGGTCCTGTTCGCCGACGCACTCGCAAAACTCGCATTTCGCTGTCTCGCCTT
>JAJQIQ010000211.1:0-3808 GCA_021199135.1 Clostridiales bacterium
CGCCTGATTCAGTACATAAACGAGCACGAGGAATTCATCCAGCCCCCGGCGAGGAAAAATGAGATGATGAACAATTTCCTGCTCCCGGGCCTGCAGGACCTCTGCGTCTCGCGCACCTCGTTCTCGTGGGGGATCCCGGTGGATTTCGACCCGATACACGTAGTTTATGTGTGGCTCGACGCGCTGACGAACTACATCACGAAAATCGGTTACGACCCGGACGGCTCCGCAGAATTTTTCAAAAAAAACTGGCCTGCCGACCTGCATTTGATCGGGAAAGACATCGTCCGTTTCCACACGATCTACTGGCCGATCTTCCTCATGGCGCTCGACCTTCCGTTGCCGAAGCAAGTCTTCGGGCACCCGTGGCTGCTGCAGGGTGGCGAGAAGATGAGCAAGTCCAAAGGAAACGTGATCTATGCGGATGACATGATCGATATTTTTGGCGTGGACGCGACGCGCTATTTCGTGCTCCACGAGATGCCTTTCGACAACGACGGCGTTATCACGTGGGAGCTCGTGATCGAGCGGTTCAATTCTGATCTCGCGAACATCCTCGGGAACCTTATAAACCGCACCATCTCGATGAGCAACAAATATTTCGACGGCACCGAGCGCCAGACCGGCGCGGCGGAGGAGATAGACGCTGATTTGAAAGCGGTCGTGACGTCGGCGGCAGGGCGCGTCATGGAAAAGATGGACGGGTTTCGCGTCGCGGACGCGATCACCGAGGTCTTTGCGGTGTTCCGCCGCTGCAATAAATACATCGACGAGACCGAGCCGTGGGTGCTCGCGAAGGATGAGGAAAAACGCGACCGCTTGGCCGAGGTGCTCTACAACCTGGCCGAGGCGATAACCATGGGCGCAAGCCTGCTCGCCCCGTTCTTGCCGGAGACGGCCGAGAAGATATTGGAGCAGTTTGACACCGAGATCCGCGACTTCGACACGCTTGGCGAGTTCGGGCAATACGAGAGCGGCACGAAGGTCACGGACGCCCCGGAGATGCTTTTCGCGCGCCTTGACCCCAAAGAGGTGATGCCGAGGGTCGAGAAGATTCAGGCGGCGCAGCGCAGGGAGTACGAGGAGGAGCAGGAGAAGCTGGGGAAGCAGCAGGAGGAGCCCGATGACGGTTCGATAAATATTCCGGCAAAGGATGAGATCACGTTCGACGATTTTGAAAAGATGCAGTTCCAGGTCGGCGAGATCATCGAGTGCAAGGCCGTTGAAAAGTCCAAAAAGCTTTTGTGCTCGCAGGTAAAAATCGGCAGTGAGGTCAAGCAGATCGTCTCCGGCATCCGCAAATATTACACGCCGGAGGAGATGGTCGGCAAGAAGGTCATGGTGCTCGTGAACCTGAAGCCCGCGAAGCTGGCGGGAGTGCTCTCCGAGGGGATGCTCCTGTGCGCGGAGGATGAAAACGGCGAGCTCTCGCTGATGGTTCCGGAGAAGCCGATGCCCAGCGGCGCGGAAATCTGTTGATACCAGGGGACAAATCCGAGGGGTATCGACTATGAGGTGGAATTAATGGAAAGATTAGATGTAGTCGACGAGAACGGCATGCCGACGGGGGAGACCGTGACTCGCGAGGAGGCGCACCGGGACGGCATAAGGCACCGGACCGCGCACGTCTGGATCGCGAGGAGGCGCGGGGATTCGGTCGAGATTTTGCTTCAGAAGCGGTGCATGGCAAAAGACTCGTTCCCGGGCTGCTACGACATCTCGAGCGCGGGGCACATTCCTGCGGGCGTGGATTTCGTGCCGTCCGCGCTGCGGGAGCTCTCCGAGGAGCTCGGCGTCAAGGCGACAGAGCAGGATTTGATTGACTGCGGGATGTATTTCGGTGCGCCGGTCGACACGGAGTTCCACGGGAAGCCGTTCCACGACCGCCAGATAAGCCGCGTCTTTCTGATGTGGCTCGACAGGGAGCCGGCCGAGTTTTCTCTCCAGCCAGAGGAGATCGAGAGCGTGATGTGGATGGAGTACTGGGAGTGCAGGCGGGCGGTCGCCGAGGGCACGATCCAAAACTGCATGCACGTCGAGGAGCTCGAGATGCTGCGGAGGCACCTATATGATTTTTGAGACACACGCGCACTACGACGACGCGCGTTTCGATGCGGATCGCGAGGAGGTGCTCGCGCGGGTTCACGCGGCAGCGGTGAGCCCCATAATAAACGTCGGATCGTCGATAGAGTCCACGAAGATTTCGCTGAAGATCGCCGGTTCGCACGACTATGTCTATGCGGCGGTCGGCGTCCACCCGGACAGCGTCGACGAGCTGAACGAGGAAAATTTCGCTTGGCTCACCGAGCAGACGAAGCACCCGAAAGCGGTCGCGGTCGGGGAGATCGGATTGGATTACCACCACGGGAAAGAAGAGATGGAATTGCAGAAAAAGTGGTTCATCCGCCAGCTTGACCTCGCGAGGGAGTCGGGGCTTCCCGTCATAATCCACTCGCGCGACGCGGCGGAGGACACGCTCACCATCATGCGGGAGCAGCGCGCGGAGGAAATCCCCGGGGTGATCCACTGCTTTTCTTACTCGCTGGAGATAGCGCGGGAATTTGAAAAGATGGGCTATTATTTCGGGATCGGCGGCGTGGTGACGTTCCCCAACTCAAAGAGGCTCGTAAGCGCGGTGGCACAGCTTCCGATGGAGCGCATCCTCCTTGAGACGGACAGCCCGTACCTCGCGCCGCAGCAGAGGCGAGGGGAGAGAAACGATTCGGGAAATATCCCGTTCGTGATAGAAAAAATCGCGGAGATAAAAGGGATGAAAGCGGACGAGGTCGAGCGGATCGCCGAGGAGAACGCCTATCGGCTCTTTGCAAAAATTCCGCACAAAGAGGGCGCTTAAATGCCGACGCTGACGAGCCCGAAGAACACTTCGGAGATATTAAAAAAATATCAGTTCCGTGTGCAGAAAAAATACGGCCAGAATTTTCTCATCGACGCAAACATCCTTGAAAAAATCGTGGAGGCGGCAGAGATCGGCCCCGACGCTTTCGTCCTCGAGATCGGCCCGGGGATTGGGACGATGACGCAGATGCTGTGCGAGGCGGCAGCCGAGGTCGTCGCGGTGGAGATCGACGAGAAGCTCATGCCGATACTGGGCGAGACGCTCGGCGATTATGATAACGTGACGGTATTAAACTGCGACATCCTAAAGCAGGACATCTGCGCGCTCGCGGAGCAGTACGGCGGCGGCAGGAGGATGAAGGTGGTCGCGAACCTCCCCTACTACATCACGACGCCGATCATCATGGATATTTTCGAGAGTCACGCCCCGGTCGACGGGATCACTGTCATGGTGCAGCGCGAGGTCGCCGAGAGGATGCAGGCGGGCCCGGGAACGAAGGACTACGGCGCGCTCTCGCTGGCGGTGCAGTACTACTCGATCCCCGAGATCGTGGAGGAGGTCCCGCCGAGCTGCTTCATCCCGCAGCCCCAGGTCTCTAGCGCGGTGGTGCGCCTGAAAAAGAGGAGCGAGCCGCCGGTGGACGTCGCCGACGAGGAGCTTCTGTTCAAGCTCATCCGCGCCTCGTTCAACCAGCGCAGGAAAACCCTCGCAAACGGGATATTTAATTCCGGGATAATTGATTTCTCTAAGGAGGAGATCGCGCATTTTATAGAAAACCTCGGGCTGCGGGCGGACGTGCGCGGAGAGAAATTGACGCTGTCGCAGTTCGCGGAATTGGCAAACGCGCTGACGGCGGTAAAATAAAAACATTGACAATAAAAATATAGACATGGAAAGAAAGAGAGGCATAAAAAATGGATACAGTAAGGTTTGAGGAATTTGGATTATACC
>JAJQIQ010000211.1:3908-6627 GCA_021199135.1 Clostridiales bacterium
GAAAGAGAGGCATAAAAAATGGATACAGTAAGGTTTGAGGAATTTGGATTATACCCGCAGCTGTTAAAAGCAGTGCAGGAGATGGGCTTCGAGGAGGCCACGCCGATACAGAGCCAGGCGATACCGGTCATGATGAGCGGCGTGGACGTGATAGGGCAGGCGCAGACCGGCACAGGAAAGACCGCAGCATTCGGTATTCCGCTGCTGATGAAAGTTGACCCGAACAACAGGAACACGCAGGCGCTCGTGCTCTCGCCGACGAGGGAGCTCGCGATCCAGAGCGCGGAGGAGATTCGCAAGCTCTCGAAATACATGCACGGCGTCAAGGTCCTCCCGATCTACGGAGGCCAGGACATCGGCAGGCAGCTAAAAGCCTTAAAGGGCGGCGTGACCATCATCATCGGGACGCCGGGGCGCGTGATGGACCACCTGCGCCGCAACACGATCCACTGCGAGGACATCTCCACGATCGTGCTCGACGAGGCGGACGAGATGCTGAACATGGGCTTTCGCGAGGACATCGAGACGATCCTCTCCTACGTGCCGGACGAGGACCGGCAGACCGTGCTCTTCTCCGCGACGATGCCAAAGCCGATTTTGGACATCACGCACAATTTCCAGCACGACGCGGTGACGATAAAGATCACGAAGAAGGAGCTGACCGTCCCGAGCATCGACCAGTATTATTACGACGTGCGCAGAAACGACAAGGTCGACGTGCTGACGAGGCTCCTCGACTACTACGACCCGAACCTCTCGCTGGTCTTCTGCAACACGAAGCGGATGGTTGACGAGCTGACCTCGGAGCTGCAGGGACGCGGCTACATGGCTGAGTGCATCCACGGCGACATGAAGCAGGTGCAGCGCGACCGCGTCATGAAAAATTTCCGCACGGGGCGCACGGACATCCTCGTCGCGACTGACGTGGCGGCGCGCGGGATCGACGTCGACGACGTGGAGGCGGTCTTCAACTACGACCTCCCGCAGGACAACGAGTACTACGTCCACAGGATCGGGCGCACGGGTCGCGCGGGAAAGAGCGGCAAGGCGTTCAGCTTCGTGAAGGGCAAGGAAGTATACAAGTTAAAGGAAATCCAGCGCTACTGCAAGACGAAGATCACGCTGCAGCCTATCCCGTCGCTCGACGACGTCTCCGTGATAAAGGCGGAGAAGATTCTCGACGGCATCACGCGCATCATCGAGGAGAACAAGCTCGACGACATGATCGACATCATCGAGCAGCAGGTAAACCACGCCGACTACACGGCGATGGACATCGCGGCGGCGTTTTTAAAGCAGGCGATCGGCGGCGTGGAGCTTTCGCGCGACGATCGGGCCGCGGACGACGCGATCTATGGCGACACCGGGGCCGAGGAGGGCATGGTGCGGCTCTTCATAAACATCGGGAAGTCGCAGCACATCCGCCCGGGCGACATCCTCGGGGCGGTCGCGGGCGAGTCGAAGATCCCGGGCAAGCTCGTCGGCGCGATCGACATGTACGACAACTACACCTTCGTCGAGGTCCCGATCGAGTACGGCAAGGATGTATTAAAAGCTATGAAAAATGTAAAGATCAAGGGCAACCCGGTGAACGTGGAGCCCGCAAATTCAAGGTAAAAGATTTGTTTGAATTGACAGGGCGGAGGTTTTTGTATATAATGGCAAGTATGTGTAGCATTTTGTGACAATTGCAGTCTGAAAATTTTTATGGAGGGAAGAAACAATGGCTTTTTTTGAAGATCTGAAGAAAAACATCACGGACGCAGGGCAGACGGTGAGCCAGAAGACCAAGAATTTCACCGACGAGGCTCGCATGAAGAGCGAGATCAACGACATGGACAGGCAGATCAACCGCCTCTATGTGGCAATCGGCCAGAATTACTATCAGGCTCACAAGGACGACGCATCTGCAGCCGACAAGGAGAGCATGGACGAGATCACGAGGCTCATCGGCGAGATAAACACGCGCCAAGACAAGATCAACATGAACAAGGGCATGATAAAATGCCCGAATTGCGGAGCGGCATTGCAGGCAGGATCAGTATTCTGCAATTCCTGCGGAAAGGAGCTGCCGAAGCCCGAGCCGGCTCAGGCGCAGGCGGGCGGCAAGTTCTGCCCCCAGTGCGGGGCGCAGGTCGCGGATGGCAGCGCGTTCTGCCCGAGCTGCGGCGCGAAGATACAATAATAAAAAAAGAGGGATGGCGCTGGCCATCCCTTTTCCTTTGCAAAACTTGAGCTTTATTTTTATTTTATTATACTCTTCAGTACCGGCCAGTGATAAATCTCAGAAATGACACTGGCTTGCGTCCGCAGGCTCGCGCCCGTTTGGCGTATTTTTCGTAATACTTGACTGCTTCCGCAAAGGACATTGATGGATTGATATAGGTATTCATAAAATACACCTCCTTACCTATGTCAGTTCTTCAACTGTGCTGTCAGTATAACATGTTTTCTTGTCATTTTCAACAATAAATCTGCATGGAATTTGTGAAATTTGCATGAGTATTTCAGCGACATTTACGTGTCGCACTTTAATCTGCTAGTGCAGTCATGTAAATATCGTGCACATTTCTTGATAGCACAGGGATAATTTTGGGACAATTGCCGATTGATTTTTAGAAAATATCATATTATATCTTGTGGTATGGCGTAAACTGTGTTACTATATGTGGTAGATTTTATTATGTTGCGATAGGCACGAAAAAGGAGGTTGCCATGT
>JAJQIQ010000122.1:0-2795 GCA_021199135.1 Clostridiales bacterium
AATCTGATTTTTTCAGACGCACTTCACAGATTGGTAATTTTTCTCAGTCCAATTGTAGAGGCTGTTTTTGCGCAAGAAACATACGCCGGGCATTGGGACAGCCGCACCGCAAAATGGCAGGATTAGCATTCGTTACATCACAGCAAAATCCCCCGGATTTCTCCGAGGGATTCGCTGTTTGTTGATGTGTTGTGTATTTTTAACAGAGGATTCTCACGAATCCGCCATGGGTTCGTGCTAACTAACTAAATTAAGCACAAATCACTCGACGTCCTGTAATGCTTCCAGGTCTTCCTCGCCGGTGCGGACCTTGACGACCTTCGCGACGTCGTAGACAAAGATCTTGCCGTCGCCGATGTGGCCGGTGTAGAGGGCTTCCTTCGCGGCCTCGATGACCTTCTCGACCGGGATCTTGCTGACCACGACCTCGATCTTTATCTTCGGGAGCAAGGTCGCGTCGACCTCAGCTCCACGGTAGCGCTCGCCGGTACCCTTCTGGATGCCGCAGCCCATGACCTGAGTGCACGTCATGCCGGTCACGCCGAGCTCATTCATCGCTTTCTTCAGCTTGTCGTAGCGGGACAGCTTCGCGATGATGACGACCTTGTACATGCCCGTGGCGTCATGCGGCATCTCGACGACCTTGACCGCGGCGTTGCGCTTTGCGGCGGAGGCATCCTCGTACTCCGGGGTGCCGAGGTCGGTGTTCTCGTTGATGTCCATCGTCATGGTGTTTGAGATATCCATGATCGAGAAGCCCGCATATGCTGACGGGAGGCCGTGCTCCGTCGAATCCAGCCCGAGGATCTCCTCCTCCTCTGAGACGCGCAGCCCGATCGTCGCCCTGATGATGATGAAGGTGACCGTGATCGTGATTGCAGTCCATGCGCCGACGGTCACGATCGCGAGGCACTGCAGCCCGAGCTGATGCGCGCCGCCGCCGTAGAAGAGGCCCTGCACTTCGTCGTTGCCCGGGGCCGCCGTCGTAGCGAACAGGCCTACCGCGAAAGTTCCCCAGATGCCGTTTAAGCAATGGACAGCCACTGCGCCGACCGGGTCGTCGACGCGCAGCTTCTCGTCGAGGAGCCATACGCCAAAGCATACGAGAAGTCCTGAGACGATTCCGATGATGACCGCGCCGAGCGCGTCGACCACGTCGCAGCCCGCCGTTATCGCGACGAGGCCCGCAAGAGAGGCGTTCAGGCACATCGAGACATCGGGCTTACCATACTTGAGCCATGTGAAAATCATGCAGCAGACCGTCGCGATCGCCGGTGCGATCGTAGTGGTGAGGAAAATTGAGCCGAGCTGGTCGACAGAGGTCGCAGCCGCGCCGTTGAATCCGTACCATCCAAACCACAGGATGAACACGCCGAGGGCGCCGATCGCGAGGTTGTGGCCCGGAAAGGCGTTCGTCTTTATTATCTTCCCGTCCTTGTCCCTCGTGTACTTTCCGATGCGGGGCCCGAGCAGCGCCGCGCCGATGATCGCGGAGATGCCGCCGACCATGTGGATCGCGCAGGAGCCCGCGAAATCGTGGAAGCCGAGCTGTGCGAGCCAGCCGCCGCCCCAGATCCAGTGAGCCTCGATCGGGTAGATGAGTCCTGAGATGACCGCTGAGTAGACGCAGTATGAGAGGAATTTCGTCCTCTCAGCCATCGCCCCTGAGACGATGGTCGCGGTCGTCGCGCAGAACACGAGGTTGAACACGAAGTTTGACCAGTCGAATGAGCCGTAGGCCGTAAATAGGTCAAACCCCGGCTTTCCGATGAACCCGAGCAGGTCCTCGCCCAACAGCAGCGAGAAGCCGATTATGATGAACATCGCCGTGCCTATGCAGAAGTCCATCAAATTCTTCATGATGATGTTGCCTGCGTTCTTCGCGCGGGTGAAGCCCGTCTCCACCATCGCGAACCCGGCCTGCATCCAGAATACCAATGCGGCTCCGATCAAAAACCACACGTTAAATACTTCACTCATTTTTGTATCACTCCTTCTTGTGTGTTTGTAAATATATAGCAAGAGCGACACTTTCCCAAAATCCACGGCGTCGTGGTCCCAAGAAAATGTCGCTCATTATTTTTTTTACGAAAATTAAATCTTAATTTAACTTATTGGCTTAACCCTGAAGTCTAGCTCTTCGGATGCTTCCGCAGCGCACCCGTTAAAGCTTAGACCTCAAACATCAAGTCGCCGTATGACGGCATCGGCCAGAGCTCCTTGTCGACGATCATCTCGAGCTTGTCGACCGGGCTGCGGAGCGCGTCCATCGCGGACCTCACATCGTCGCGGTAATAGACTGCCTGCTCGCGTCCCTCGCCAAACGTGCCGCCCTTGTCGGTGACCTCGGTGAGCTTGTGGAGCGCGCCCTCCGCCTCGGCAAGCAGCGCCGACGTCTCCTTGAGGAGCTCCGCCTGGGTGCTCGTGTCGGCGTCGCCGCACGCGCTCTTTACCGCGTTGATGGAATTCGCAAGCTGCGTCGTGTACTTGATGACCGCCGGGATGATCTGCTTTCCGGCGATGTCGATCATCGTCCTCGCCTCGATGTTTATCGTCTTCGCGTAGGCCTCGTACTCGATCTCCACGCGGGACTCGAGCTCCGCCTTCGTGAACACGCCGAACCTCTCGAACACCGCTACGGACTCGTCCGCGGTGTAGGCCGGGATCGCGTCTACCATGGACTTGATGTTCGGCAGGCCCCTGCGCTCCGCCTCGGCAACCCACTCGTCGGAGTAGCCGTTGCCGTTGAAGACTATCCTCTGGTGCTGCACGGCGTACTCCTTGATGAGGTCGTG
>JAJQIQ010000122.1:2895-6408 GCA_021199135.1 Clostridiales bacterium
ACGTCGCCGAGCTGGTCGCCCAGGTATACCGAGAGGATTGCGGGCGGCGCCTCGTTCGCGCCGAGCCTGTGGTCGTTGCCGACGTCTGCGGCCGACGCCCGAAGCAGCGCCGCGTGCCTGTCGATCGCCCGCAGGATGCAGGTCAATACAAGGAGGAACTGCACGTTCTCGTGCGGCGTCTCGCCCGGGTCGAGGAGGTTGATCCCGTCGTCGGTCGTTATCGACCAGTTGTTGTGCTTGCCGGACCCGTTCACGCCCGCGAACGGCTTCTCGTGAAGCAGGCACTGCAGGCCGTGGCGGCCTGCGACTTTCTTTAGGGTCTCCATCGTCAGCTGGTTGTTGTCGACCGCGATGTTGCACTCCGCGTAGATTGGAGCGAGCTCGTGCTGTGCCGGCGCGACCTCGTTGTGCTGGGTCTTCGCCGCGACGCCGAATTTCCATAGCTCCTTGTTGACGTCGCGCATGTATGCCGCAATCCTCTCGCGGATCGCGCCGAAGTAGTGGTCCTCCATCTCCTGCCCCTTCGGAGGCATGGCCCCGAAGAGCGTGCGCCCTGTGAAGATCAGATCCTTGCGCTTTAGGTATTTCTCGCGGTCGACGATGAAGTACTCCTGCTCCGGCCCGACCGACGGCGTGACCTTCTTCGAGGTCGTGTTGCCGAACAGGCGGAGGAGCCTGAGCGACTGCTCGTTTATCGCCTCCATCGAGCGCAGCAGCGGGGTCTTCTGGTCGAGTGCCTCGCCGGTGTACGAGCAGAACGCCGTCGGTATGCACAGCGTCGCG
The DNA here is from genome assembly GCA_021199135.1 of Clostridiales bacterium. Classification (GTDB taxonomy): domain Bacteria; phylum Bacillota; class Clostridia; order Lachnospirales; family Lachnospiraceae; genus Roseburia. The sequence continues at coordinate 3,679 of JAJQIQ010000122.1, forward strand.
CCCGCCGCGTCCTGGCGGACGAAGGCCGGCGAGGTGCAGTCCCATGCGGTGTATCCCCTCGCCTCAAACGTCGCCCTCAGTCCCCCTGACGGGAACGATGACGCGTCCGGCTCGCCCTTTATAAGCTCCTTTCCGGAAAAACTCATCAGCACCTTGCCGTTTGACATCGGCGCCGTGATGAAGGAATCATGCTTCTCGGCGGTGACTCCGGTCAGCGGCTGGAACCAGTGCGTGTAGTGGGTCGCGCCCTTCTCAAGCGCCCACTCCTTCATCTCGTGAGCCACGACGTTCGCAGTCTCGATGTCGAGTTCCTTGCCCTCGTCGATGACTTCGTGCAGCTTCTTGTAGGTGTTCTTCGGGAGGCGCTCAAGCATCACCGCGTCATTGAAAACGTTCTCTCCGAAGATGTCCGCCACGTTAAAGTACTCGTTTTCAGTCTCGTTCATCTTCATCCAACATCCTTTCTTCCGTCAAGCATTGCCTTCTTGACTTTTTATTTTTCACAGTTTTTTGCGGCTTACACAGAAAAGAGGGCATTCCAAGCCCGCTTGGAACACCCTCGTTCTCCGTAAATCCGTCCTATGTGATGAAAATAAAATAACTCTTTCACCCGAAAAATGCAACACCTTTTTTATGATTTTTTACAATTTTATAAGAATTGCCATATTTTCGCGGATGGAAATTTTATTTTTGTGCAATTTATCATGCTTTGCCGACTGAACCGAACAGCTCCATCTTCTCCTTGACGGTGTCCTTGATCGCCTCCGCGCCCGGCGCGAGGAGCTTGCGCGGGTCGAAGCCCTTGCCCTCGAGGTCCTTGCCCGCCTCGACATACTTGCGGGTCGCCGCCGCGAACGAGAGCTGACACTCGGTGTTCACGTTGATCTTTGATACGCCGAGGTCGATAGCTTTCTTTATCATGTCGTCCGGGATGCCCGTGCCGCCGTGGAGCACGAGGGGCATGATGCCGGTCTTCTTCTGAACCGCGTCGAGCGTCTCGAAGCTTAAGCCTGCCCAGTTGGCCGGATACTGACCGTGGATGTTTCCAATTCCTGCCGCGAGCATGTCGACTCCGAGGTCCGCGATGGCCTTGCACTCGTCAGGGTCTGCGCACTCGCCCATGCCGATGACGCCGTCTTCCTCGCCGCCGATTGCGCCGACCTCAGCCTCGATGGAAAGCCCGAGCCCATGAGCCACCGCGACGAGCTCGCGGGTCTTCTCGATGTTCTCCGCGATCGGGTAGTGCGAGCCGTCGAACATGATGGAAGTGAATCCCGCCTTGATGCAGCCGTAGCAGCCGTCGTAGGTGCCGTGGTCGAGGTGGAGCGCAACCGGAACCGTGATCCCGAGGCACTCGTCCATCGCCCTCACCATCGCCGCGACGGTCTTAAAGCCCGTCATGTACTTGCCCGCGCCCTCGGACACGCCGAGGATGACCGGGGAGTTCAGCTCCTGGGCCGTCTGAAGCACCGACTTCGTCCACTCGAGGTTGTTGATATTGAACTGGCCTACAGCATAGTGGCCAGCCTTCGCTTTTACAAGCATGTCTTTTGCAGATACTAGCATTGTGATTGCCTCCGTTCATAATTTATTATGTGTTTCAATTGCTGCACACCATTATAGACCATTTCTGCGGAAAAGAAAAGGGAAACATGCGTTTTGTTTTACCTCAATATCCTTACCCTCTGCTTTAAGTTTCGCACGACGACCTCGCTGTGCTCCCCGCCGTACTCCCCGTCGAGCGTCCAGCTCACGGGCTCGGCGGAGAAAATCTTGACCTCGTCAGATTTGAATGAATATATGAGCTTCGAGTCGGCGATCATGTTTGCGAGGCACGCGAGCACCTCGGAGAGTTCAAACGGATTTTTTGGCATCCTGATCATCGTAATCTCAAACAATCCGTCGTCGAGCTTCACGTCGCCTCCGGTCATGTCCTTTATACCGCCGACGGATGTCGAGTTCGTAATCATCCCGTATACGAACTCGTCAGTGATCGTCTGCCCGTTGCACTCGATGCGCAGGTTGTACGAAGCGATGTCGTACAGGGACTTCACGCTCTGCATGAGGTAGGCGACGTGGCCGAATATGTTCTTCAGCTGCTGCGACGTCTGATAGGAGACCTCGGTGAACAGGCCGAACGCCGCTATGTAGACGAAGGTGTCGTCGTTGAACTCGCCTATGTCGCACGGGAACGGCTCGCCGCCTATCGCCCTCTGCGCCGCCCTCACCATCATCTTCGGGAGGCCCAGCGAATTTGCGAAATCGTTCGTGCTCCCCGCCGGGATGTAGCCTATGTCGGTGTCGATCCCGCTTATCATGAGGCCCGTCATGACCTCGTCGAGCGTCCCGTCACCGCCACAGCAGACGATGCGGTCGAAATTTCCCGCCTCCTCGATGACCTTGTCCTTGGCATCCTCCGGGCCCTGCGTCGTGTAAGCCATGACCGAGTATCCGGCTTTTACCATGTCATCGACGATGGTCAGCATATGGTTTTTGATGAGCTGCTTGCCCGAATGTGGGTTTACGATGAATAATAATTTTTTCGTGCCCATGATATTTCCCTTTTTATTATCCTTACTAATTTTTGTCTCTCTCACGCTCGGCGATCTCAGCTATCCGCCTCAGCCTATGATTTACGCCGGATTTTCCCACCGGCGGGTCCATCGCAGCGCCTAGCTCCGCAAGCGTCGCCTCCGGGTATGAAAGCCTCGCCTGCGCCATCTCCTGCAG
>JAJQIQ010000208.1 GCA_021199135.1 Clostridiales bacterium
TACACGATCTTCTGCGCGGTGCCCTTCTTGCCGTCGATCATGATGTTGTTGATGAGCTTCGTCACGATCTTGTCGTTGTACAGCGGGTCTGCCAATACTTCCCTCTTTTGGGTATGTCCTCTACGTGGCACGTTACTTCCCTCCTTAATCTTACATTAATTCAACGGTACTCACATAAATTAGCATGTGTTCGTGCTGTGTTCCACTTCCTCTATGTCCGATGAAATGAAATAATCCAACACTAACCTACTTCAGCCCTATCTGTGATACTATTGTTTTGGCTCCTACTTGGAAGCCTTCGGCCTCTTCGCGCCGTACTTCGAGCGAGCCTGCTTGCGGTTCGCCACGCCGGCGGTATCCAATGTACCACGGATGATGTGATAACGGGTACCCGGAAGGTCCTTGACACGTCCGCCACGGATCAGGACAACGCTGTGCTCCTGAAGGTTGTGGCCCTCGCCTGGAATGTAGCTCGTGACCTCGATTCCGTTTGAGAGGCGAACCCTCGCGATCTTGCGGAGCGCGGAATTCGGCTTCTTCGGCGTCATCGTCTTCACTGCAGTACACACTCCGCGCTTCTGCGGAGACGACGTGTTGATTGGCTTCTTGTGCAGGGAGTTAAAGCTCCTCTGCAGCGCCGGTGCCGTGGACTTCTTGACGGTCGTCTTGCGTCCCTTCCTAACTAACTGGTTGAATGTTGGCATTTATTTCACCTCCTGTTCTTTAAAATGTCTATGCAATAAAGTACCAAATTTTTATTCGGCACAATACGCGCTTTCCTATTATATAAACTTATGATTCCGTTGTCAAGAAAAAAATCAACGCTGTGTTTTGAAAAATGCGGCGTATTTTATTCATCGGCTCCGCCGCTGGCGGCAGCCTCCTCGTCCGCGAGCTGATCGAGCTCATCGAGTTCCTCCTCGGATACTTCGATCTCGTCGAACTCCCCGTCATCCGCAATCCCGCCCTCAATCTCATCGTCGTCGAGCTCGTTGAAGTCGAGCGGAACCGCCTCGCCCTCCTCTGACATGCCGTCAGGGTCATACTCGAAGTCCTCGAGGTTAAGCTCTGCGTCTGCATCCACGTCGCTGTCGAGCTGGATGTTGCGATAGCGCTTCATTCCAGTGCCTGCTGGGATGAGCTTTCCGATGATGACGTTCTCTTTTATTCCGATGAGCGGATCGACCTTGCCCTTTATCGCAGCCTCGGTCAGCACCTTCGTCGTCTCCTGGAACGATGCCGCTGAGAGGAATGAGTTCGTCGCGAGCGACGCCTTCGTGATTCCGAGGAGCACCTGCGATCCCTCGATGGGCTCAAGGCCCTCCTCCTCGCGCTTCTCATTGAATTCCATGAACTCGAGCGCGTCCATCATGCTGCCTGGCAGGATGTCCGAGTCCTTGCCGTCCTCGACGCGGATCTTCTGAAGCATCTGCCGCACGATGACCTCAATATGCTTATCGTTGATCTCGACACCCTGCAGGCGGTAAACCCTCTGAACCTCTCGGAGCATATAGTCCTGAACGGAGCGTACGCCCTTGATCTTCAGGATGTCGTGCGGGTTCACGGAGCCCTCGGTCAGCTCGTCGCCGGCCTCGAGCAGTGCGCCGTCCGTGATCTTTATGCGCGAGCCATAGGGGATGAGGTAGGTCTTCGTCTCGCCGTCCTCCGGATTCATCACGGTGACCTCGCGCTTTTTCTTCGTGTCCTTTATCGTCGCGATACCGGCAATCTCTGTGATGATTGCAAGGCCCTTCGGCTTCCTGGCCTCGAAAATTTCCTCGACACGCGGAAGACCTTGGGTGATGTCGTTTCCGGCAACGCCGCCGGTGTGGAAGGTACGCATCGTAAGCTGCGTGCCCGGCTCGCCGATGGACTGCGCGGCGATGATTCCGATCGCCTCGCCGACCTGCACCGCCTGGCCTGTCGCCATGTTCGCGCCATAGCACTTTGAGCAGACGCCCATGTGTGAGCGGCAAGTCAGTATCGTGCGGATCTTTACATATGTAATGGGCCCGCCATTTTCGTCGACGCCGTCGCGGACGATCTTTGCGGCGCGGCGCGGCGTGATCATGTGGTTCGCCTTGACGATGACGTTGCCGTCCTTGTCGCAGATGGTGTCGCATGAGAATCGTCCCGTGATGCGCTCCTCGAGGCTCTCGATCTCCTCCTTGCCCACCATGAATGCGCGGACAATCATGCCCGGTATCTCGCGGTCGCTTCCCGCGCAGCAGTCAGACTCGCGGACGATCATGTGCTGCGACACGTCTACGAGGCGGCGCGTCAGGTATCCTGAGTCCGCCGTGCGGAGCGCCGTGTCGGACAGTCCCTTGCGGGCGCCGTGCGCCGACATGAAATACTCCAGCACGTCAAGTCCCTCTCGGAAGTTTGACTTTATAGGCAGCTCGATCGTGCGGCCCGTCGTGTCGGCCATCAGGCCTCGCATGCCGGCGAGCTGCTTGATCTGCTTGTCGGAGCCGCGGGCCCCGGAATCTGCCATCATGAATATGTTGTTGTATTTGTCGAGCCCGCTGAGCAGGGCCTCCGTCAGCTCGTCGTCCGTGTCCTTCCACGTCTCGACGACCTCCTTGTAGCGCTCCTCCTCGGTGATGAGGCCGCGCTTGTACTGCTTCGTGATGCGGTCGACAGTGTTCTGTGCGTCCTCGATCATCTGAGGCTTCTGCGGCGGCACCGTCATGTCCGAGATGGAAACCGTCATCGCAGCCTGGGTGGAATACCCGTAGCCCATCGCCTTGACATCGTCGAGCACCTCGGCGGTCTTCGTCGCGCCGTGCAGGTTTATGACCTTCTCGAGGATCTGCTTTATCTGCTTCTTGCCGACGTGGAAATCCACCTCGAGCTTGAGCGCCTCCTCCGGGTTCGTCCTGTCGACGAAGCCGAGGTCCTGCGGAATGATTTCGTTAAATATCAGAAGCCCGAGCGTCGTGTTTATGAAACCCTCGACCTGCGTGCCATCCTCCATCGTCACCTTGCGGTAGACATATATGGTCTGGTGGAGCGTGATCTGGCCGTTTTCATAGGCAAGCCTTGCCTGGTTCGCGCTCCCGAAATGGTACCCGAACAGGTCCATCGGAGTGCAGAGCACGCGGCGGTTGTTGTCCGTCACGTCCTCAAACCAGATTAAATCATACAGCCCGAGCTGGCTCTTCCCAGTCTTTGCATCCGGCATGGTAAGCTTGCGGAGCTCGTCTATGTCGTTGTAAACCGTCTCCGATACCGCAACCGCGCCCTCCTGCTCCTGCCTATCGGCAAGGCGGCGCATCGTGAGATAGTATACTCCGAGGACCATGTCCTGCGACGGAACCGCGACCGGGCCGCCGTCTGACGGCTTTAAGAGGTTGTTCGGGGAGAGCAGCATAAAGCGGCACTCCGCCTGCGCCTCGACCGAAAGCGGAAGGTGGACCGCCATCTGGTCGCCGTCGAAGTCCGCGTTGAACGCGGTACATACGAGCGGATGGAGCTTTATCGCCTTGCCCTCGACGAGGATCGGCTCAAACGCCTGGATACCGAGGCGGTGCAGCGTAGGCGCACGGTTCAGCATAACCGGGTGCTCCTTTATGACCTCCTCGAGCACGTCCCATACCTCCGGCTGGAGCCTCTCGACCATCTTCTTAGCGCTCTTTATGTTGTGCGCCATGCCCTTGGCGGCGAGCTCCTTCATGACGAACGGCTTGAACAGCTCGATCGCCATCTCCTTCGGAAGGCCGCACTGGTAAATCTTGAGCTTCGGCTCCACGCAGATAACGGAACGGCCCGAGTAGTCGACTCGCTTTCCGAGAAGGTTCTGGCGGAAACGCCCGCCCTTGCCCTTGAGCATGTCGGAGAGCGATTTGAGCGCGCGGTTTCCAGGACCCGTGACCGGACGGCCGCGGCGGCCATTGTCGATCAGCGCGTCGACCGCCTCCTGCAGCATGCGCTTCTCGTTGCGCACGATGATGTCCGGCGCGCCCAGGTCGAGGAGCCTGCGCAGGCGGTTGTTGCGGTTTATGATCCTTCTATATAAATCATTCAAATCTGATGTCGCGAAGCGTCCGCCATCGAGCTGCACCATTGGGCGCAGGTCCGGCGGGATGACCGGGATCACTGTCATTACCATCCACTCCGGCTTGTTTCCGGACTCGCGGAACGCCTCGATGACCTCGAGCCTCTTGATGATCCTCGCGCGCTTCTGTCCGGTCGCGCCCTCTAGCTCGTCCTTGAGCGCTTCCGACTCCTTGTCAAGGTCTATCGCCTCGAGAAGTTCGCGGACGGACTCAGCGCCCATCCCGACGCGGAACGTGTTGCCGTACTGCTCGCGCGCCTCTTGGTACTCCTGCTCTGAAAGCACCTGCTTGTAGGCAAGCGGGGAATCCCCCGGGTCGAGCACAATGTACGCGGCAAAATAGAGCACGCGGTCGAGCACCCTCGGCGACAGGTCCAAGATGAGGCCCATCCTTGACGGGATCCCCTTGAAGTACCAGATATGGGAAACCGGCGCGGCCAGCTCGATGTGGCCCATGCGCTCACGGCGCACGCTGGACTTCGTGATCTCGACGCCGCAGCGGTCGCAGACCACGCCCTTGTAGCGAATCTTTTTGTATTTGCCGCAGTGGCACTCCCAGTCCTTGGTCGGCCCGAATATCTTCTCGCAGAACAGCCCGTCCTTCTCCGGCTTCAATGTCCTGTAGTTTATGGTCTCGGGCTTTTTGACCTCGCCGTGGGACCACTCGCGGATTTTCTCGGGCGATGCCAGCCCAATCTGGATCGCGTCAAACTGCATTGACTGATTTGTCTCCTTATTGCTGAATTCCGGCATTATATGGCACCTCCCACTTATTCTTCATCGTCGTCGAAGCCGTCATCGCTGTCGCCATCGACGCCGCCCTCTTCCTCGAAAAAGTCATCATCGTCCTCGAAATCTTCCTCGAGGTCGTCATCCTCCACGTCCACAAGGCCGCCTCTCTCCTCATCGAACTCCTGCTTCCTGTAGCCGTGCTTCTCGAACGACTCGCTGTCCTCGAACGCGTAATCCTTGTCGTTGCCGAGGATTGCGTTGATGTCGGTGTTTCCGTATTCGCTCGTCTCGATGAGCTCGACCTCGTTGCGGTCCTCGTCGAGCACCTTGACGTCGAGCCCGAGGGACTGCAGCTCCTTGAGCAGCACCTTGAACGACTCCGGGATGCCCGGCTCGGGGATGTTCGTCCCCTTGATGATGGCCTCGTATGTCTTTACACGGCCGACCACGTCATCGGACTTCACGGTCATGATCTCCTGCAGCGTGTATGCCGCGCCGTATGCCTCGAGAGCCCACACCTCCATTTCTCCGAAACGCTGGCCGCCGAACTGGGCCTTGCCGCCCAGAGGCTGCTGCGTGACGAGGGAATACGGGCCCGTCGAGCGCGCGTGAATCTTGTCGTCGACGAGGTGGTGGAGCTTGAGGTAGTGCATGTGTCCGATCGTGACCTTGGCATCGAAGTACTCGCCGGTGCGGCCATCGCGCAGCTGCACCTTTCCATCTCGGGAAATCGGCACGCCCTTCCAGACGCTGCGGTGCTCGCGGTGCTCTGAGAGGTAGTCCATCACCTCGGGGAGCAGGGTGTCCTTGTACTTGTCATAGAAGCACTCCGTCTTCCCCTCGGCCTCGGCCTCCTCCGCATCAAACGGCGTGTTCACATAGTCGTTTGCGAGCTCCAGGGTGTCCTGTATGTCTATCTCCTTCGCGCCGTCAAAGACCGGCGTCTCGATGTTGAATCCGAGTGCTTTCGCCGCGAGGCTCAAGTGAATCTCAAGCACCTGCCCGATGTTCATTCGGGACGGCACGCCCAATGGGTTCAGCACGATGTCGAGCGGCCTGCCGTTTGGCAGGAAAGGCATATCCTCGACCGGGAGCACACGGGATACGACACCCTTGTTTCCGTGGCGGCCCGCCATCTTGTCGCCGACAGAAATCTTCCTCTTTTGCGCTATGTATATGCGAACCGACTGGTTCACGCCCGGGGAGAGCTCGTCCCCCGCGTCGCGCGTGAACACTTTCGCGTCCACGACAATTCCGTATGCGCCGTGCGGCACCTTGAGGGAAGTGTCCCTGACCTCGCGCGCCTTCTCGCCGAATATCGCGCGGAGCAGCCTCTCCTCGGCGGTAAGCTCCGTCTCGCCCTTCGGCGTGACCTTGCCGACCAAAATGTCTCCGGCACGGACCTCCGCTCCGATGCGGATGATTCCGCGCTCGTCCAAATCCTTGAGCGCATCGTCGCCGACTCCCGGGACGTCGCGCGTGATCTCCTCCGGCCCAAGCTTCGT
>JAJQIQ010000057.1 GCA_021199135.1 Clostridiales bacterium
AGCACCATCATCGTGATGTACTGCGTGTAGGTCAGGCCGAGCGGGTCGAGGTAGGGCTTGTACCTCTTTATTACCTCCTTCGCGCCCGCATACAGCGGGAAGCAGACCTGGTTTTCGATTTTTAATGCCTCGTATTTATCCAACGCGCCACCTCCCGAGTCTGACTGCGCAAATCATGCGGTCTGCTTAGATGCCTCATAGGCCTCCCTCACCGCGTGGGCGAGCTGGTCCGGGCAGGACGTAGGCCGCCTGCCGCAGCGAATTCCGCCCAGTTTCTCCTCAATCTGCTCCACCGTCATCCCATCGACCAGGCGCGGAATGCCCTGCAGGTTGCCGTTGCACCCGCCCGTGAATGATACGTTGCTCACGACGTTGCCGTTGATGTCGAGCGTGATCTCCGTCGAGCACGTCCCCTGTGTCTTGTAATGGTATGTCATATGTTTCCCTCCTTGTGGTAGATTTTGATTGCATACAATTCAATTATACACAATTTGCTTGAGGTGTCAAGGGTTTTACGTATAAGAAGTAAAAATTTTTTAAATTACCTATTGACATACTAGGCAAATATGAGTAAAATGTGGTTCATGCCGCAGGAGAATGGCTGAAAAAGCTTGGGAAAGGACGGGTGGCCGTGGACTGGGAATTCATATGCAAGTATCTTCCGCTATATGGGAAAGCCGCGCTGCTGACGCTGCGCATCGGGATCCTTGGAGTCCTCCTTGCCGCCGCCGTAGGGCTCATTTGCACGGTGGTGCAGTATTACCGGGTGCCGGTGCTGCGCCAGATTGCGGCGGTGTACATCGAGGTCAGCCGCAATACCCCGTTGCTGATACAGCTCTTCCTCATATATTACGGCCTGCCGAAAGTGGGAATTCGCATGAGCGCCGCGACCTGCGGAGTCGTCGGCTTGGCATTCCTGGGAGGCAGCTATATGGCGGAGGCCTTCCGCAGCGGAATCGAGTCCGTGGGGAAAGTCCAGGAGGAGAGCGCATACAGCCTGGGGCTTGGACATCTGCAGGCGATGCGGTACGTGATTTTCCCGCAGGCCCTCTCCACCAGCATGCCGGCAATCACGGCAAACGTGATTTTCCTTTTGAAGGAGACCAGTGTGTTCAGCGCGATAAGCCTCATGGACCTGATGTTCACGGCGAAGGACCTTATCGGGCTGTACGCCAGGACTGCGGAGAGCCTCGTCATGCTGGTGGCCTTCTACCTTATCATCCTGCTTCCCATCTCCATCGCGGGCAGGATTTTAGAAAGGAGGCTGCGCTTTGCCGAATTTGGGGTTTGAAGTCCTCTTCAAGGGGAAAAACATGTTGCGGCTTTTAGGCGGCCTTGGCGTGGCGGCGAAGATCAGCCTGATTTCCATCCTGATAAGCATCCCGCTTGGCATTTTGATGGGTGCGCTCATGACTAGCAAAAACCGCGCCATACAGGCAGTGCTCCGGGCATACCTCGAGTTCATCCGCATCATGCCGCAGCTGGTGTTGCTGTTCATTGTGTATTTCGGCACCACGAGGATGTTTGGCTGGAACCTGTCGGGGGAGCTCTCGTCGGTGATAGTCTTTGTCCTGTGGGGAACGGCGGAGATGGGCGACCTCGTGCGCGGGGCCATCGTGAGCATCCCGAAGCACCAGTACGAGAGCGCGGCGGCCCTGGGGCTTGGCAAGGTCCAGACGCAGCGTTACATCATCCTGCCCCAGACGGTGCGGCGGCTGGTCCCGCTGTCCATAAACCTGGTCACGCGAATGATCAAGACCACCAGCCTTGTAATAATGATCGGCGTGGTGGAGGTGCAGAAGGTGGCGCAGCAGATTATAGAGGCGAACCGCTCGAGCAGCCCGAATGCGGCATTTGGAGTTTACCTGACCGTATTTTTCATGTACTTCATCGTATGCTGGCCCATCAGCCTGCTGGCGCGGTACTTGGAAAAGAGGTGGAGGTGAGAAACGGAGGTGGCGACATGGCGGAAAATATTTTGACAATAGAACATTTGCTGAAAGCCTATGACGACACCGCCGTTTTAAACGACATAAGCTTTTCGGTCCGCGAGGGCGAGGTCATCGTGATCGCGGGTCCCAGCGGGTGCGGCAAGAGCACCCTGCTCCGATGTATCAACGCCCTGGAACCCATCCAGGGCGGAGAGATAAGGCTGCGCGGCGAGCCAGTCCAGGCGGGTTCTAAAAACTTGGCCGCCCTGCGGCAGAAAATCGGCATGGTGTTTCAGAGCTACGACCTCTTCCCGCACATGACGGTGCTTGACAATATCACCTTGGCGCCCGTCAAAGTGCAGAAGCGTCCCAAAGACGAGGCGAGGGAGGAGGCATACGCCCTCTTAAAGAGGGTGGGGCTATACGAAAAGGCAGGGAGTTACCCAAGGCAGCTCTCCGGCGGGCAGAAGCAGCGCGTGGCCATTGTACGCGCCCTGTGCATGCATCCGGAAATAATGATGTTTGACGAGGTAACGGCGGCTTTGGACCCGGAGATGGTCCGCGAAGTGCTAGACGTCATGCTCTCCCTCGCGGGGCAGGGGATGACGATGCTCATAGTCACGCACGAGATGCAGTTTGCCAGGGCCGTGGCTGACCGGGTGCTTTTCATAGATGGCGGCGTGATCGTGGAAGACGCTCCGCCGGACGAGTTTTTCGACCGCCCCAGGACAGAGAGGGCCAAGAAGTTTTTACAGACATTTTCGTTTGAGAAAAAGCGAAGTGTCCAACTAGGAAAGGATGGTATTCAGTCATGAAGAAGATTTACAAATTTTTGGCAGCCACATCGGCGATGGCGCTTACGCTTTCCCTTGCAGCCTGCGGCTCGACATCTGAAAGCGGGAGCACGGATTCCTACCGCACTTTATCGGAGATTCAGGAGAGCGGCACGGTGAACATCGGCGTATTCTCCGACAAGAACCCGTTTGGCTATGTGGACGAGAACGGCGACTACCAGGGCTATGATATCTACTTCGCGAACCGCATCGGGGAGGACCTGGGTGTGGAAGTGAATTTCGTCTCCACCGAGGCCGCCAACCGCATCGAGTATCTGCAGACCGGGAAAGTTGATATCATCCTGGCCAACTTCACCGTCACCGATGAGCGCGCGGAGGAAGTGGATTTCGCCCTGCCCTACATGAACGTGGCGCTTGGCGTGGTTTCGCCTGACGACGCGGTGATCACCGATCTGGATGCGTGGGATCCCGACGATGAGATGATCGTCATCTCCGGAACCACTGCTGAGACTTACCTCACGGAGAATTATCCTGACATAACGCTCCAGAAATACGACACTTACGCAAACGCGAAAAACGCCCTGGAGAATGGCAACGGGGCAGCCTGGGCCAATGACAACACCGAGGTCATCGCCTTTGCAAACGACAATCCTGGGTACACCGTCGGCATTCCCAGCCTGGGCGGGCAGGACACGATAGCGCCGGCCGTCACGCAGGGAAACGACACGCTTTTAAACTGGCTGAACGAGGAAATCGAGTCGCTCGGCGATGAAAACTTCTTCCATGCCGATTACGAGGCCACGCTCGTGGACACCTACGGCATGGACTACGAGGAAGAGCTTGTCGTGGAGGGCGGCGTCACGGATTAAGGTGGCAGGGGAGACGGACATATGGCAATAATAGTGACGGACAATCTGACCAAGGAATATCAGGGCAGGGATGGAACCGTGGAGGCCCTGAAGGACGTGAGCCTGGAAATCAATGCCGGCGACATCTATGGAATCATCGGCATGTCGGGCGCGGGCAAAAGCACACTGGTGAGGTGCTTGAATTACCTTGAGGCGCCCACAGGCGGCAAGGTCATCGTCGATGGAAAGGAACTCGGCGCACTCTCCAGGAAGGAACTCCTCGTGCAGAGGAAACAAATGGGGATGATTTTCCAGCATTTCAACCTGCTGATGCAAAAGAATGTGCTGGACAACGTTTCCCTGCCGTTTGCGATTCAGAGAGCGCCGAGGAAGGTAGCCCGCGAGAAAGCGCGAGAGCTGCTTGAGATTGTCGGGCTAAAGGAGAAAGAAGCCGCTTATCCGGCACAGCTATCGGGCGGCCAGAAGCAGAGGGTGGCAATAGCCAGGGCACTTGCGTCCGACCCGAAAATTTTGCTCTGCGACGAGGCCACCAGCGCACTCGACCCTCAGACGACCGCATCCATCCTGGAACTCTTGAAACAGATTAACCAGGACAGGGGAATCACCATCGTTTTCATCACGCACCAGATGTCCGTAATCCACAAAATCTGCAACCGGGTCGCGATCATAGACCACGGTGAGATGGTCGAGGAGGGAGCAGTGGAGGAGGTCTTCACCCACCCGAAGACGGCGGCGGCAAGGAAACTGTTTTTGAGCGCGACAGACAGCGGCGAGACGGAGGGCATAGAGCTTCCGAAAGTCCTTAGGGAGTCGAAAAAACTCAGGATCGTCTATACGACAAATTCTGCGTTCGAGCCGGTCATCGCCAACCTTGTGCTCAAATACAAGACCCCGGTCAACATCCTCCGCGCAAACACGAAGAATATCGGCGGGATGGCGGTAGGGGAGATGATTCTGGGTCTCCCCGGCGATGAGACCCTGCAGGAGGACATGGAGCGATACCTGCTTGAAATGGGGCTGGAGATAGAGGAGGTGACGGAAGTTGTTTAGCCAGGCAGTATGGGCAATGATTGGAAAAGGCGTCCTTGAGACCCTATACATCACATTTGTGTCGACATTCGTGGGATATGTGTTTGGGATACCGATGGGCGTTTTTTTGACAATCTCCGCCAAGGATGGGATTCGGCCAAACGCCGTGCTTTACAAGATCCTGGACATAGTGGCAAATATCGTGAGGAGCATCCCGTTCCTTATACTCCTGATTTTGCTGATTCCGTTCACAAGGCTTATCGTGGGCAGAAGCTATGGCTCCACGGCTACTATCGTGCCGCTCGTCATCGCCGCGATCCCGCTCATAGCCCGAATGGTGGAGTCGTCGCTTCGGGAAGTGGACGCCGGGGTGGTGGAAGCGGCGCAAGCGATGGGAGCGTCCACCTTCGCCATCGTATGGAAGGTAATGCTGGTGGAAGCGAGAATCTCAATTATCTCGGGCGCGGTGATAGCCTTGGGAACCGTCCTCGGATATTCGGCCATGGCGGGCACGGTCGGAGGCGGCGGACTGGGGGACATAGCCATCCGCTACGGATATTATCGCTATCAGACGGGAATCATGATAGTGACGGTGGTTCTTTTGATTTTAATGGTACAAATATTTCAGACCGTGGGCATGTTTATAGCCAAGCGGTTTGACAGAAGGAAAGCTTAAATTAAGGAGGATATTATCATGAAGAAGAAAATTTTGGCAGCAGTTTTGACAGTCGCACTCGGCGCATCGCTTTTCGCGGGCTGCGGCTCGACAGATTCCAAGAGCAGCGGAAGCACCACGGACAGCGGGGAACTTACCACGATAAAGGTGGCGGCGTCCCCGACTCCACATGCGGAAATCCTGGAGTACGTTAAGCCAATTCTTGAGGAGGAGGGATACGAACTCGAGGTGACGGAGTACGAGGATTACATTCAGCCGAACGAGGTGGTTGTGAGCGGGGAATTTGACGCGAACTATTTCCAGCATGTGCCTTACCTTGAGAGTTACAATGAGGAGAAGGGCACGGACCTCGTGGTCGCGGGCAAGATTCACTATGAGCCGTTCGGCATTTACCCGGGCACGAAAGACAGCCTTGACGACATCTCGGACGGGGACACCATCGCGGTGCCAAACGACACGACCAATGAGGCAAGGGCTCTGCTTCTGCTGCAGGACAATGGCATCTTGACGCTGAAAGACGGCGCGGGGCTTGACGCCACGGTAAATGACATCGAGGACAATCCTTACAACCTCAAGATCGAGGAGCTCGAGGCGGCCCAGGTGGCGCGTGTCGTTGACGAGGTGGAGTATGTGGTCTTAAACGGAAACTACGCTATGGAGGCAGGCTTCTCGGTCGGCCAGGATGCCATCGCCTATGAGCAAGAGGATTCCGAGGCGGCGCAGACCTATGTGAACGTGATCGCCGTGCAGTCCGGGCACGAGGACGACCCGGGAATCCAGGCCCTTGTGTCTGCCTTGAAGTCGGAGGATGTCCAGAACTGGATTGAGGAGAATTACGACGGGGCTGTGATTCCGTATACTGGGGATTGATAAGATTCGGCATCGCAGTCGACACCCGCGATCGCAGCATGAACGTAAGGGCACCGAAAACGGACCCCAAGGCCATGGCCTGTTCTTCAAGGCTTCCGGAAAATGGCTGCGGGGTCTT
>JAJQIQ010000163.1 GCA_021199135.1 Clostridiales bacterium
GTGACGCCGGGCTGCACGTTGTAGCAGTAGACGCAGAAGAGGATGCCGTCGCCGCCGTCCTCGACCGACTCGGCCTCCATCAGCACGCCGCTCGCGACGAGGTTCTTCCCCTCGAACTCCGGGGTCACGCGGTACATGACGTGGTTGCCGGTCTCCTTGACGTAGTCGGCGACCATGTTCTCAAACGGCAGCATGCCTTGGATGTTCATGTATCTCGTGCCGGTGATGAGGTTCTTCTCGTTCGCGTTCTCCCCCGCGAGCTCAAACGCGATCAGGTGGCAGCGGTTGTAGACGTACTTGCCGTCGACGAAATCGTACTTCTCCTGGTGCCAGCCGGTCGGCTTGACGGAGCCGATCTCGCCGCGGGCCTCGGTCGGCATGAGGTCCTGCCCGACGCTCGCCGCGGCGACCCCGCAGCGCCCGAGCGCGTCTAGGTTGCTGTACGCCTCAAATGACTTGGAAGTGATCTCGGAGCTCGTGAAGTACGGGACGTTGCCGTTGACGACAGCGTAGGGCGAGCCCGAGTATGCCGGGACCGTCGAGAGGTCAAACGTCGATGAGGTTTGGCTCGACGAACCTGAGTTAGATTTCGCTGACCCGGACGTGGCCAGCTTTACGTCGGAGGAACTGTCCGCATCATCTTGCGAATCCGAATCATTGGACTCGTTTTCATCCTCCGACTGCGATGCGGCAATTTCGGTATCGTCGGCTTCTATCTCGGCATCCGCATCGAGGGCTTCGGTGCTTTCCGTCTCGTCCGCTTCCGCGACATCGGTCTCCGTGTTTTCCGTTTCTGAAATCTGCCCGTCCGTGCTGGCGACTGCCGAGGAACCCGTCGAGGAATAATCGTAATCCCCGCAGCCCGCGAGCGAAATGATGAGCACGAGCACGAGCAGGGCGGCGGTCAGTTTCTTCCATTTTAAACGCGAAAGTCTGTCAGCCAATTTCATGTCAATCACTCCTTATGCATTTTCATAGGCAAAACGCCGCATAAAGCGGAACCGTCTTCTTGCCGTCCCTCTGCAGGACGAAATCCACCTCAGCCGTCCCCTTCTCGGGCTTACAGTAAAATCACACTAAATCCGAGCAATGTGGCGATTTTGCCGCTTTCGTCCGATCTAGTGTGATTTTCTATGATTTTTCATCAGAAAAACCGATGATTATTTTTGGAATTTTACATTATTTCTGACCTATTCGGTCGCATCCGGTGCGCGATACGCCTCCATCGTCATGTGGTGGGACGAGCCGTCGAATTCCTCGGAGGTCTCAAGCGTCCAGCCGGACAGGTCGATGTCGAAATACAGGTCCGCCGGGTAGGCGCGGTTCCATTTGAACAATATCAATTTCTGCGTCCGGCCCGCATCGGGCACGGCATCCTCAAAAAAGGCGAAATCATCCGTACCTGCCTTCTCCGCGAAGCCGTCGTCGACGACGAGTTCGACGGGGGTGTCCGGGAGGTCATCGCCGGAAAATAGTTTGGAAGAGTAGGTGTTCATCCAGAGTTTTGCGCCCGACGCGCCCCCGGCAGCCACGACCTGGAGCATTTTCTCCCGCATCCCCCGGTCCTGGCTCAGCCTCCTGTGGTTGAACATCATACCGTTCCTGTCATCCACCGCCACAATCGCAATCATGAGTTATCCCTCAATCTTGAATGCGTCGACCTCGCGCTGGAGGTCGTTCATGTTCTCGTTCAGGCTCTCCGCGGTGCGGTTCAGGTCCTCGACCTTCTCGATCAGACGAGCCGCGGTGCCGCTGACGGTCTCGGCATAGCGCGCATTCTGCCCAATGCTGTCGGAAATGCCGTGCGCCGCGTCCATCGTGCTTCCGCGTTGGCCGTCCGCCGTCTTTGCGCGCTCCGCAATCCTCTCAAGCCCATCCGTGAGCGATTCCATGTGCGTGCTGATTCCCTGGAACACGCCCGTGACCTCGTCCACGGATGTGCTCTGCAGGGCAACCATCTCCCCGGCTTCCTGCGCATTCCTCACGCTCTGCTGGGTGCGTGCGCTTATTTGCTCCACGTTGGCGCGGATCTCTCCTGCTGCCTGCGCGGAATCGTCGGACAGCTTGCGGATTTCCTCCGCGACGACCGCGAATCCCTTGCCGGCCTCGCCCGCGCGCGCCGCCTCGATGGAAGCGTTCAGTGAGAGGAGGTTCGTCTGCTCCGCAATCTCCGTGATAGTCTCGACAAACTGGTCGATTATCCCGACGTCGCGCCCGAGCTCACTTATGCTGTCGCTCACGCGGCCCGTGATCTCGTTCGTCTGCCTGGTGCGGTCGCCGAGCTGGCTCACGATCGTCATGCCTTGGCGAATCATGCTGCCCGCGTCATCGACCAGCTTCTCGACCTCATCCAGCACATGGATGATTTCCTGAATCTCCCCGGAGAGCAGGTCCGTCTGCTCCACGCAGACTTCCGCATTCTCGGACTCGCGTCCCATGCCCTGGTTGATCTCGTCGATGGCATCGGTGATATCCTTCGAGTAGTCGCTCAGCACGTCGGAGACCTCGACGACCGCATTCGCCGACTGCCCGAGCTGATCCATCGCGCCGTGGACTTTCTGCACGAGGCTCCTCGTGTTGCTTATCATGTCCGTCGCGGAGCGGGCGAGGTCGGAGAACTCGTCGCGGCTCTTCACGTCGACGGTGCCGGTCAGGTCGCCGTCCGCCACCTTCTCGAGCCTCCCGGAGATGTTCAGCATATTCTTGCGGATTCCGACCACCAGCCAGAGCCCGATTAAAATCACGACAATGACCGCAACCAGGACGATAATCACCGTGAGGGTGCGGATTCCGTTCGCCTGCTTTAAGATTTCGCTCTGCGGGACGAGCGCGCAGACCGCCGCGCCCCACTCGTCATCTGTGCAGTACAGGAAGACGTACCTGCTGCCATGGTAGCTCACCACCGCCGTGCCGCTAGGCTCGTCCGAATTCATGCACTGCGTGTAGAAACTCTGTCCGTAGAAGACCGTCTCACCGTCTGCGACGTCGCCGGAGTCCGTGCAGATTACCTCCCTGCCGCCCGGCGTAACCAGCCCGACAATGCTGCCCTCGCCGAGGTCAAGCGTCTCTAGGAATCCCTCGACGTAGCTGCTGCTTATGTCCACGACGACCGCCGCCCCGCCGTTCTGCGAGAGGAGCTGGTATGACATGATGTAGTTTGAGGAGTGCGTGCTCAAGTTGGAGTCGATGATGTCGTGCTCGTCAATCCATGTCGGAAAACTGCCGTCGCCGTATTTCTGGGCGACCTCGTCCTCGTAATCATCAAGGAAGCCGTCGACTTTGCTGGCGCCGGTCGTGGTGATGGCGTTGACGCCGGACTTCGGGATGATGGAGATGTTGTCGATGCAGTCGTTCGTCATGAGGAGTGAGCTTAAGG
Source organism: Clostridiales bacterium (assembly GCA_021199135.1). Lineage (GTDB taxonomy): Bacteria > Bacillota > Clostridia > Lachnospirales > Lachnospiraceae > Roseburia. The sequence continues at coordinate 3,377 of JAJQIQ010000163.1, forward strand.
TGCTCTTCGTCGTGTTGACGATCTCTATCGCCTCCGACGAACCGGAGGGGTATATCCCGATGAGATACTTGTTCAGGTCGGAATCGTATACGAGCTGCGACGCGTCCGCTTTGACGTAGGAATTGCTCACGCTGAAATACTGGGACGTCATGGACACGGTCTGCAACGCGGAGTCCTCATACTCCTGCGTCAGCCCAGCGGCGGCCTTCTGGTACGCCACCACGCCGATTATGATCATGAACACGACGGGAACCAAAAACCCGCCGAAAATCTTCGCCGAAATCCCGATGCGCGGCCCAGCTGTGCGCTTTGAGTTTGGTTTGCTCTGCGATTTTTTACTCATATCTGTGACACCCCTCATCCTTTTTAAAAAAGAACCGACGGCCCGGTCCTTTTTGTTGAAATGTTCCGTGCGGGAATCGAACCCACAACTAGCGCTTAGGAGGCGCTTATTATATCCATTTAACTAACGGAACCAATATATGACATGGCAACCAACGACAGGGCGCAGGCCTACTCGATGCACAGGCTGCCCTGCATCCAGATGCTGCCGCGGAAGCGCCTCCCAACCACGGGCTCGCCGAGCAGATCCTTCTCGTTGATGTACACCTCAAATATTATACCATTACATGCCACTGTAAGTCCATATAAATTTTCATTTGTCAGTTGATTTTTTATCTGCGCGAAGCCTGTGATGTCGCCGAGGATGCTGTAGTGGTCGCTCTCGATGCCGTAGGGCATGAACGTGGACTTCACGATGCTGAGCAGGTCCTCGTTCTGGACGCGCTGCGACAGGAGCGCGTAGGTGTCCATATCCTCGAGCGTCAGGCTCTCGATCGCGTCCTCGTCCCCGTCGCGCGCCTGCGCGATGAGCTGGTTGTGCTCGTCGGCCTTATGCGCGTTGACCTTCTCCTGCCGCACGCTCACCGGGGCCGGAATGAGGATCCGCCCGTCCACGGAGAGCCCCGCGAGGCGTGCGCCGTTCATGCCATACTCGCGCCCAATGTGCACCTCTGAGAGGTAGTCGGCGGCGTTCTGCAGATAAAATATGAGCGTCACGCCGAGCTTGAGGTCGTCGCAGATGCCGGCGTAAGACTCCTTGTCCGCATGCTTCTCCACGTCGATCACCTCGCGCGTCGTGATTTCATGTCCGAGCCCGTACGGGAAATAGTAGTCCATCGTAAACGTGCCGTCCTCGCCGTAGCTGCCGCAGACCGTGATCCCGGCGTTCGGCGCAAAATCGCGCGAGAGCTCCGCAAAGTCGTTGCCCTCGGAGTCCCTCGTGACCTTCACCATGTCGGGATGCCTGACGACGTCCTGCAGGATGCCGTCGAGCTCTTTTTTAGTTATGTTGGAAAATCCCACGCTTCTCAAAAATTTATGCATTCTCTTCCCCGTCGCTCGGGTTTAAGTCCCTCGCTTCTTCCTTGACCGCCATCGCCTTCGCCGCATCGAGCGCTTCCTTCTCCTCGCCCGCAAGCGCGATGATTGAATTGCCGCCGACAATCTCCTTGATATAGGTGTAGCAGCCCTCGCGGCTGTGAACCGCGTTGAGCACGAAGCCGTCGTCCGTCTCGTTTAAGAGCGCGAGCGAGAAGCTGAGCTTGCCCCCCATCTCGTTGAACGCGTCGTACTTCACGAGCCCGACCTTCTGGAACGAGAACCGCACCTGCTTCGAGAGCTTTCGTATGGCTCTCTCGTTGTCGGCGTTCGCCGTGATCAGGGCGTCCACCTGGCGCAGCCGCATGATGAGCGTCTCCTCGAGAGATTTCGCGTTCTTGCCGACCATGAACGACTCGTAGCGCTTTTTCAGCTTGCTGGTGCTGACCATATTTACAATTATGAGAATCAGCAGCACCACGCAGGCCGCCGCAAGCCCTATTATAATGTAGTCGCTGTCGAATCCAAGCAATTCTGAAATCATATCCCTAGCCTTCCCCTTTTCTTTGATTTAGCTCTGCACGCTCCTCAGCAGCCCGATGATCCGGTCGAGCTCCTCCGGCGAATAGTACTCGATCTCGAGCTTGCCGCGCTTTTCATCCCTGTGGTTGATGCTCACCTTCGTGCCGAGGATGCGCTTCATCTGCTCCTCGAGGTCATGATATACCGCGACGAGCTGTGGGTCAAGTTCCTTTTTCTCATCAGAGCCGGGCTTTTTCTCGTTCTGCAAATTTTTCACGAGCTTCTCCGCGTCGCGGACGCTCAGCTTCTCGTCGAATATCTTCTCCGCGAGCTCGACCTGGAGCTCCGGGTCCTCGACGCTTATCAGCGGGCGCGCGTGCCCTGTCGTCAGCTTGTCGTCTATCACCATCTGCTGCACGCGCGGGTCGAGCTTTAGAAGCCGCATGGAGTTCGTGATCGTCGTCCTGCTCTTTGAGACCTTGTCCGCGACCTCGTCCTGCTTGAGGTTGAACTCGGTGAGAAGCCGCCGGAACGCCTGCGCCTCCTCGATCGGGTTCAGGTCCTCCCTCTGGATGTTCTCGATGAGGGAGATCTCCATGATCTCCTGCTCGGTCAGCTGCTTTATGATGACGGGGATCTCGCGGATCCCGGCCTTCTTCGCCGCGCGCCAGCGGCGCTCGCCCGCGACTATCTCGTAGTAGTCGTCGCGCTCCTGCACGAGCAAGGGCTGCAACACGCCGAACTGCTTGATGGACTCCGCCAAATCGTTGAGGCCGTCCTCGTCGAATTTCTTCCTCGGCTGGTCGCGGTTCGGCTCGACCTTCGTGATGTCCATCATCACCGCGTCCGCCGCGTGCTCGCTGACGGGCTTTGCCGCCGCGCCGCCGCCGTTGCCACTGCTGTTCACTTTCGCCGGGATCAGGGAGTCAAGCCCCTTTCCCAATCCCTTTTTTGC
>JAJQIQ010000078.1 GCA_021199135.1 Clostridiales bacterium
GCGGCGAAATTATCACTAAAAAAATTTTGCCGCGCTATTTCCTCTGCGGCGACGGCGTCTCGGACGTCGCGAAGGTGGGGACGCTCACCGACCCGCGAGTCATGCTCTGCGCGGCGCACCAGGCGAATAAAATCATAGAGATTATAATAGAAAAATAACAGGAGGAAAATATATCATGGATGAGAAGAAAAAAGACACGTTCACGCTCGGAGGGAAGGAATTCACCTCGCGCTTCATCCTGGGCTCCGGGAAATATTCGATGGAGCTAATACGCGCGGCGGTGGAGAACGCCGGCGCGCAGATAATCACGCTCGCGGTGCGGCGGACGAACACGAAGCAGGGCGAGAGCATCTTAGACCACATTCCGGACGGGGTGACGCTGCTTCCGAACACGTCGGGCGCGAGGGATGCGGACGAGGCGGTTCGAATCGCCAGGATGGCGAGGGAACTGGGCTGCGGGGATTTCGTGAAGATCGAGATTATGCGCGACAGCAAATATCTCCTCCCGGACAACAGCGAGACGATAAAAGCGACAGAAATCCTCGCCAAGGAGGGTTTCGTCGTCCTTCCCTACATGTACCCGGACCTCTACGCGGCGCGTGCGCTCGTGGACGCGGGCGCGGCGGCGGTCATGCCGCTTGCGGCCCCGATAGGCTCAAACAAGGGGCTCGCGGCGCGGGAATTCATAAAAATATTGATCGAAGAAATTGACCTCCCGATCATCGTGGACGCGGGGATAGGCCGCCCGTCGCAGGCATGTGAGGCGATGGAGATGGGCGCGGCGGCCGTGATGGCGAACACGGCTATAGCGACGGCGGGCGACATTCCGGCGATGGCGTCCGCATTCAAATCCGCGATCGAGGCGGGCCGCGCCGCCTACCTCTCAGGGCTCGGGCGCGTGCTCGAGCGCGGCGCAGCGGCGTCCGACCCGCTGACGGGATTCCTGCGCGACTAAATATAAATAACTACAATTTGCTACGCAGTTCCTGTAGAAAATATTAAATCTTAATTTAACTTTTGCGAGGCGAAAACAATGGCGGAAAATCAATTTTTCATAGACTCAAATAAACTCTCCGAGGCGGCTCTAGAGAAGAAGCACCGGCTCGAGCAGGACCCGTCGAGCCGCACGGACCACATGGAATACATGGAGGGGATGGAGCGGATCGACTCGGACATCCTGGCGCGGGTCATCGCGGAGAGGAACAATTATAATTACGAGGATTACACCGATGCGGACGTGCGCCGCGCGCTTATGCACGAGACCTGCTCTGTCGAGAATTTTAAGGCTCTCCTCTCCCCGGCGGCGGCCCCGCACCTCGAGGAGATGGCGGCGCGGGCCAAGGAGGAGACGAGCAAACATTTCGGCAACACGGTCTACATCTTCACGCCGCTTTACATCGCGAACTACTGCGAAAATTACTGCGTCTACTGCGGCTTCAACTGCTACAACGACATCGCGAGGAAAAAGCTTACCGAGGAAGAAATCGAAAAGGAGATGGACGTCATCGCCAAATCCGGCATCGAGGAGATATTGATTTTAACCGGCGAGAGCCGAAGCCAAAGCAGCGTCGAGTACATCGGAGAGGCCTGCAAGCTCGCGACGAAATATTTTCGCAACGTAGGGCTTGAGATTTATCCGGTCAACAGCGACGAGTACCGCTATCTGCACGAGTGCGGCGCGGACTACGTGACGGTCTTCCAGGAGACCTACGACTCCGACAAATACGAGACCCTGCATTTGATGGGGCACAAGAGGGTTTTCCCCTACCGCTTCGAGGCGCAGGAGCGCGCCATTCTGGGCGGGATGAGGGGCGTCGGCTTCTCCGCGCTCTTGGGGCTTGCGGATTTCAGGCGCGACGCGCTTTCGACCGCGCTCCACGTTTATTTTCTGCAGAGAAAATATCCGTATGTGGAGTATTCGCTCTCGTGTCCGAGGCTGCGCCCGATAATAAATAATGACAAGATAAACCCGCTCGACGTGCGCGAGCACGAGCTCTGCCAGGTGCTCTGCGCCTACCGGATTTTTTTGCCCTATGTCGGCATCACCGTATCCTCGCGCGAGCAGGCGCATTTCCGTGACGGCATCGCAAAGATCGCGGCGACGAAGGTGAGCGCGGGCGTCTCGACCGGCATCGGCGACCACGAGGACAAGTACACCGGGCACGAGGTCACGGACGCGGGTGACGAGCAGTTTGAGATCTCCGACGGCAGGAGCTTCGACGAGATGTACGGCGACATGGCGGCCGAGGGCCTGCAGCCGGTATTGAATGATTATGTCTATGTGTAAGACAATCTGCGTCACCAACCGAAAACTTGCAAAAGATTTCCTGCCGCAGATGCGCCGCGTCGTCCGCTCCGGGGTGGACGCCGTGATACTGCGCGAAAAAGATTTGAGCCTCGCGGAATACGAGAAACTCGCCGCGCAGGTGAAGGAAATCTGCGACGAAGCAAGCGTGCCTCTCATAATCCACAGCTGGCCGGAGGCTGCAATTAATCTCGGAATTGACAGGCTTCACATGCCTCTCGACAAATTGCTCGGGATGGATGCGCAGGACAAAAAATATTTCAGGGAGCTCGGCGCGTCGGTCCACTCGGTGGAGGAGGCGAGGGCGGCGCAGGAGGCGGGCGCGACCTACGTCACCGCGGGGCACGTCTTTACGACGGACTGCAAGAAGGGCGTGCCGCCGCGTGGAATTCCATTTTTAAGAGATGTCTGTAAGGCCGTGGACATCCCGGTGCTGGCGATCGGCGGGATCACGCCGGGGAACATGCGAGAGTGCACCGACGCGGGCGCGGCGGGTGTCTGCCTGATGTCGTATTGTATGAAAGAAATATAATCCTGATTTAATAAATTACCTCAAAATTTTGTCCGTTATCGCATTTTGCCTTTTTAGTCAAGTATAAATTTTTACAAAACTTTGTGAAGATTTTGTGCGATTTGCCTTATAGCCATAAACCACAACATATAGTATAATATTTTCTATTGAGACTAGAAATAGCGGTTTAGAGGCCAGAAGAAGGTGAGGAGAAAGCCATGGCAGGCGAGGTTTTGGATGATGTTATGATCAAGGGGAACTGTAAGGGGCGTGCGGATGCAGTGCTGGAATGTCAGTGCGACATCGAGAACGCGCCGAACCGCTGCGAGGAAGCGGAGCACTGCATGTACTATTCATATTACAAGTGCAGCAAACTGTGGAAACGTCTTGCATAATGCAATGTCAAAATGAAAAAAATTCTGGTTTTGAGTGATTCACATGGAAACATCGACAATATGGTTTATGCGGTCAGGGCGACGATGCCTGACCTGATTTTTCACCTCGGCGACTGCTGGGCGGATGCCGGGCAGCTGCAGAGGCGTTTTTCGCGCATCCCGATGGAGCGAGTGCCTGGAAACTGCGATTATGTGCAGGAGTTTCCGGAGCGAGTGATCATGGTAGAGGGAAAACAGATCCTCATCTGCCACGGGCACACCTTCGGCGTCAAGATGGGCTACTCGCAGCTCGAGCAGGCGGCGCACGAGCGCGGAGCGGACGTCGCGCTGTTCGGCCACACCCACCGCGTCTTCTACGGCACCCACAACGGCGTCACATACTTAAATCCGGGCAGCATCGGCGCGCCCGGCTACGGCATCCCCCCATCATACGGCATCCTCGAGATCGACGGCCCCACCGGCTACGTCCACTACGACGTGATGTTTTTGGAGTGAAATATATCGACCGATTTAATTTTCAGGGGGCTGAAGTTTTTTCAAAAAACAGTACACAAATGGCGAGAACTGTGTTATAATCGTTCTTAGCTTGCAAAGAGAGCGAAGATGAGAGCGAGGGGGGCGAGCGTATGATGAAGTGCAGAAGGACAGGCCTTGAGGTCGAGGTGGAGAAGTACGAGCTCGGGCAGGGCATGGAGGACGGATTTGAGCTCTGGGCGAACCTCGTGACGCAGGGCTGGATCGCCACGGACCATCTGATCAAGGTCACGCAGGATGACGGCTCGATCGTGTGCCCATATGTCAAGGACCACAGGGGCTGCCGTTTCATCTGGGACGGCGACTACGTAATCATCGACGAGGACGGGGCGAAGCATGTCTGCGGCCCGGACAGGATCTGGGACAGGTACGAAAAGATCGAGGACTAGGAAACTGAATGCCGAAGGGGGCGGAGAGCGGTTGCTTTCCGCCCTTTTTTGACCCAAATATCACTAAAATTGACCGTATAAATTTTTAAAAATCCGTGGTATAACACTGATTACAATCATATTTGGACGAGGAGGAACAACAATGCAACGCAAGGAATATCCGGTTCAGGTGGAGGGCTCGATGCCCTACGCGAAGATGGTCGTGTATCTGTGGGAGGAGTCGGAGGAGATCGGCCTGAAAAAGAGGCCTCTCGTATTCATCTGCCCGGGCGGCGGCTATGAGATGACGTCGGACCGCGAGGCGGACCCGATCGCGTCGCAGTTTTTTGCGATGGGCTGCGACACCGCGATCCTGCGCAACTCGGTGGCCCCGGCGGAGTACCCGACCGCGCTTCTGGAGGCGTATGCGGCGCTGAAGCTCATTGTGGGCAATGCCGAGGAGTGGGGCGTGGACACGGGCAAAATATTTTTGCAGGGAAGCTCGGCGGGCGGGCATCTCGCCGCGCACGTCGGCGTGACCTGGAAGGAGAAATGGATATGCGAAAAGCTCGGCCTCACCGGGCCGCTGTTTCGCCCGGCGGGGATGATACTGTGCTACCCGGTCATCACTTCCGGGGAGTTTGCGCACCGCGGCTCGTTCGTGGCGCTGCTCGGCAAGCACTACACCGACGAGAACCTTGCGTTGACGTCGATAGAGAAGCAGGTGAGCGCGGACACGCCGGAGGCGTTCATCTGGCACACATACACGGACGACTGCGTCCCGGTGGAGAATTCATTTTTGCTCATCGAGGCGCTGAAGAAATATGGCATCCCGGCGGAGTTTCACATGTACCCGCAGGGCGGCCACGGCCTCTCCACCTGCGACAGGCTCTCCGCGATGGATGGCGGCTACGGGGTGCAAGAGGAGTGCCAGAGCTGGGTGGGCCTGGCGAGGACCTGGCTTGAGATGCGGGCTTGGAAATAAGGGAATGGGAGGGCTGAAATTGGGCGGAAGAAACGATAACCTCATTTGGTTCGACAGGCCGGCGGGGCGCTGGGAGGAGACCCACCCGATCGGAAACGGCAGCCTCGGCGGCATGGTCTGGGGCGGCGTGGATTCGGAGCGCGTCGGGCTGAACCTCGACACCCTCTGGTCCGGCACATTGAGGGATACGAACAATTACGACGCGATAAACTACTTGGACGAGGCGCGGCAGGAGATTTTTGACGGGAAATACGAAAAGGCCTGCCACACGCTCGAGGAGCACATGCTCGGCGAGTTCGGCGAGAATTACCTGCCGATGGGCGACCTGCGGATCGATTTCCCGGGAATCTCAGGAGATGAAGATCCTGTGAAAAACTACAGGCGCCAGCTCGACGTCGGGACGGCCACGGCCACGGTCTCATTCGAAAAAAACGGAATAAAACACAGCCGCGAATATTTTTGCAGCTACCCGGATAAAATGATGGTCATAAGGCTCTCCTCATCGGAGAAGACCGATTTTTCGGCGAGGATTGAAAGCGAGCTTTTGCCGGGGTTTGTCGCGGAGGGAAGCTCCATCCTCATGGAGGGGAGGTGCCCTGAGCACGTGGACCCGTCCTACCTGCAGAGCGACGACCCGATCATCTGGGGCGAGCGCGGGATCCATTTCGCTGCTCGGCTTTCGGTCGCCCAGACAGACGGCAAGGTGCGCTGCGAGGGAGGGGAAATCTCGGTCTCCGGCATGACTGAATGCGTCCTGACGCTTCAGGCGAAAAGCGGCAGCCGCGAGGACCCGATGTCCGTGCCGGAGATAAAGGCGCCGGGCGGGGATTACTCCACATGGAGGGAGCGGCACATCTCGGATTACAAAAACCTCTTTGACAGGGTGCGGATAAGCCTCGGGGACACCCCCGATTTGCCGACCGACAGGCGGCTTGAGGCGTTAAAAGACGGCGCGGAGGACCCGGAGATCTTTGCGCTGTTCTTCCAGTACGGGCGGTATCTGCTCATCTCCTCGTCGCGGGAGGGGTCGGAGGCGGCGAACCTCCAGGGAATCTGGAACTGGGAGATGCGCGCGCCGTGGAGCTCAAACTACACGACCAACATAA
>JAJQIQ010000037.1 GCA_021199135.1 Clostridiales bacterium
GAGCACGGCGTCCCCGACTGGTATATCTGGTCCTGCGAGAAGATCAAGTACATGTTCCCGAAGGCGCACGCGGCGGCATATGTCATGATGGCATGGCGCATCGCCTACTGCAAGATATTTCACCCACTCGCCTACTATGCGGCTTACTTTTCAATCCGTGCGACGGCGTTTTCCTATGCGCTGATGTGCCAGGGCCGGGAAAAACTCGAGCGCACCATGGATGACTACAAGAGGCGCAAGGACAATCTCTCGAAGAAGGAGCAGGACACCTACAAGGACATGAGGGTCGTGCAGGAGATGTACGCCCGGGGATTTGAATTCATCCCGATCGACATATACAAGTCCCAGCCGCAGCGTTTCCAGATCGTTGACGGCAAGCTCCTGCCGTCGCTTAACACGATAGAGGGCCTGGGGGACACCGCAGCGGTATCAATCGCCGAGGCGGCCAAGGACGGGGCTTTCCTCTCGCGCGACGATTTCCGCGACCGCACGAAGGTCCCGAAGACCATCATCGAGCAGATGGACGGGCTTGGGCTCTTCGGCGACATGCCGGAGTCGAACCAGCTCTCGCTCTTCGATTTGGGAGCGTGAGATTTTTAACCAGAAAAAAATCGCGTAATTTTACCAGAATTTTCTGCAAAAGAAAGAAATTGCCGTCAAGTGCGAGATTTTTCTTGACATTGGGAAAATGCGGGTATAAAGTAGCAATTGCCGTAGGCAAAAATAGCATAAATTTGGGGATTTTACATCTATATTTTTGCATGGGTTTATTTATGAAAAATGAATAAATAAGGAGGAGGAAGAAATGTACGATACCTACAAGTCGAACACTATGGCGCGTTATGTCCAGGCAATCATAAGCAGCGACGCTTTTTTCGGGGAGCTCTGCGAGTGGCTCAGCACGCTGGACGATGAACGAATGGGGGAACTTAGGCATTTTCTGTTTGAGGTTGATCTGTCAGACATTGAGGGGCTCAAGGATTCGATTTACAAGTACGGGGGATACCTGAGCGAGAAAAATTACATGGGGCGCAAGTTTTTTGCGCACATGGCTCTGATGGTGCAAAGAATGGAGCTCATGCGCAGGACGGCCGCAGTGATAAAGCCGATGCCGGCACCCGCTCCGGAGAGGGAGCTTGCAACGGCACAGTGAGAACGTGAGATCGGTAAAATACCCCAATTTATGCAAAAAAACCGCCGCACAGCCAAAATATCTGGCCGGTGCGGCGGTTTCTTTCATCAGCTCAGCTTCCCGGGGTTGAACGGGGTGAACTCCCCAGGGTTCTCGGTCGGGGTGCTGTAGACCTGGCCGGAGGAGTAGTCGGTGACGAAGATGAAGTCGGAGGTGACGAACACGCCGGAGTAGTCGCCGATCAGGAGCTGCCTGAAATCCGTGCCGTCATTTTTTATCATGCAAAGCCCTGAGTCGCCGTCCTCGCTGTAGCGGATGTAGTAGATGTAGCTGCCGTAGACGTTGTAGAGGTCGATGCTGTCTTCGGTCAGCGTCGTCGGGTTGCCGAATTCCGTGTTCGTGTGCACGAGCGCGTTGTCGTTGTCGACGTCGAGGTAGTAGACATTGTTGTCGCTGGTGACGATCGGCTTGTAGCAGTTGCACTCGTATATGAGGCTTGTGGTGTCGGTGGCGGTGTTGTACTGGTAGAGGTTGCCGTCGTTCATGCCATTGTAGTAGAAATACTGCCCCAGGGAACTGCAGGTGAACAGGTAGTTTTTTGTAAGCATCGTGCGCTCGCTGCCGTCGATCTTTATCTTGTAGAGGCTCGTCTCGTCGGTGTCGGTGTCGTAGTGCAGGTAGTAGATGTAGTTGCCAATCAGCGAGGGATAGATGCACGGGTCGGCGTCGAGTATCGTCGTGTTGCCGCCGTCGCGGGAGATGCGGCATAGGCTGTTCGTCGCAAATGAGAATGCCCCGAATTCCTCGGTCTGCGCCCCGGCGCGGCGGACGTAGTAGACGTAGTGGCTGTCCGCGTTGATGTATAAGACTGTGTCGTTGCAGAGCTTTTTGAGGTTGCTCCCGTCGAGGTCCATCGAGTAGAGGCTGTTGTCGTCGTCGGGGTTGGCGAAGAATATCGTCCCCTCGCTCTCACAGAACAGGCCGCTGTTGTAGAGGTTGCCGGCGGTGTTGCCGTTGACGTAGCCGGTGTTTAGGACGGTCTGGTCTTTTTTCACCGCGAAGACGATGAATACGACGATCACTGCTACGATCGCAATCGCTATTATTGCTCCTAGCACTTTTTTCATGGCGGTTCTCTCCCTTACATTCACAATATTTATATATATTAGTATAATGGTTTAAGCGTCTTATGGCAAGAACATCTTGCGTTTTGTGCGCAGATGAGCTAAAATCGTTCTTAATAACATGATATCAGAAGACAAAGGCACGGAGAGATCCAAAGGTATTATCATATCATGAAAGCGGAGCGTGAACATGAGGGATTTGTCAGAGATTCGCAGTGAGATCGACGGGATAGACGAGGATATAGTAAGGCTCTACGAGCGCCGGATGCAGCTCTCGGCGGACGTCGCGGAGTACAAGATATCCACGGGAAAGCAGGTCTTCGACAAGGAGAGGGAGAAGCAGAAGCTTGCGGCCTTAGAGGAGATGGCGGGCTCCGACTTTACTAGGCACGGCATCGTCGAGCTCTTCGAGCAGATAATGGCGATGAGCCGGAAGGAGCAGTACCAGCTGCTCACCGAGCACGGCATCGTGGGCCCGCAGGAGTTTGCGGAGGTGCCACAGCTTGACATCAGGGAGGCCCGCGTCGTCTTCCAGGGGCTCGAGGGGGCGTTCTCGCAGGAGGCGATGATGCAGTATTTCGGGGAGGAGGTCGACAGCTTCCACGTAGACAGTTTCCGGGACGCGATGATCGCGATTTCGGACGGGAGCGCGGACTACGCGGTCCTGCCGATAGAAAATTCCACGGCCGGCATCGTCAGCGAGATCTACGACCTCCTGCTTGAGTATGAAAACTACATCGTCGGCGAGCAGGTCATAAGGGTGAGGCAGTGCCTGATGGGCGTCCCGGGCGCGCAGATTTCCGACATCCGCACCGTGTACTCGCACCCGCAGTCGCTCATGCAGAGCGCGGAGTTTCTCGAGGACACGGGCTGGGAGCAGGTCAAGATGCAAAACAACGCCTTCGCCGCAAAATTCGTCGCGGACGAGGAGGACAAAAGCAAGGCTGCGATAGCCGGGGAGCACGCCGCAAAGATTTATGGGCTGGAGATACTGAGGGCCGGGGTGAATTCCTCTGAGAGCAACTCGACGCGCTTTGTCATATTGAGCGGCAAGAAGATATGGGAGTCCGCCTCGAGGCACATAAGCATCTGCTTCGAGATCATCCACGAGAGTGGCTCACTCTACCGGGCGCTGTCGCACTTCATCTACAACGGGCTCAACATGACGAACATCCAGTCCCGGCCTATCGTGGGCAGCAACTGGGAATACCGGTTCTTCGTGGAGTTCGAGGGGAAGCTCACGGACACGGCGGTGATAAACGCGCTGCGCGGGCTTTCCGAGGAGACAATTTCGTTTAGGATTTTGGGGACATACTGAATGATAAAGGGGACAAAAGCACGTCAATGCATGCTTGCATGCAATTGACGGGATTTGGGACCCTAACAAACATGAGCAAGTAGCCATTTTTCGTAGAAAAATGAGCGGATTGCGAATGGTTGTCGGATTTCGAGAGTGCGAAGCACGGAGAAATCCGGAGGATCATTAGAATATAGGAGGCAAAAGATGTCAGTACAGCTCTTTGCGTCGATATACATAGGCACATACGACGTCAGCATGAAAATATTTGAATTCCTGGAGAAGCGCCGGCCGCACGAGGTGGACAGCTTCGAGGCTAGGCTCGACCTCGCCAGGAACTCGTTTGAGACGGGCCACATAGACTCCGACCACGTGCAGCAGCTCTGCGACCAGCTGGCGGAGTTCAAGGAGATAATGGCGGGATACAAGATCACGGAGTACGAGGCCTATGCGGCGGCGAGCCTTCGCGACCTGCCAAACGAGGAGTTCGTCATAAACCAGATTTTCATCCGCACCGGCATAATGGTAAAGGTCTTGAGCAACTCCGAGCACCGCTTCATAACGTTTCAGGCTATCGCCGGGAGAAATACCTTCGAGCGCATGATCCAGACCAGCGCGATCATCGCGGACGTCGGCGGCGCGAGCATGCAGATCACGATATTCCGCGAGGGGCGGCTTGTGACGACCCAGCACATAGAGGTCGGGACGATGCAGCTGTCAAGCCTCTTCGGGGAGAGGGGGCAGTCGCTGCGCCAGTACGAGAAGCAGATCGAGGAGTACGTCAACAAAAAGCTGGAGAGGTTCCGCACGATGTACATGACCGAGAGCGTGGACTCCATCATACTGATAAGCGATTACGGCATAGAGCTAGTCGGGAAAATCGGGGGCAACGGCAAGGAGGAGCGCCTCGTAAAGTCCGAGAAGTTCGTGAAGTTCATCGACAAGCTGAGAAAAAAGACGCTCGAGGAGATCACCGGCGAGCTGAACCTCCCGAACAACCGCGAGCCCCTCATCATCCCCTCAATCATGGTGTTTAGGACGTTGGTCGACTACATATCGCCCAAGGAGGTCTGGGTGCCGGGGGCGGGCATCGAGGACGGCATGGCCTGCGACTACGCCTACCGCAAGAAAATTTTGAAGAGCTCCCACAATTTCGACGCGGACGTGATCTCGGCGGCAAAATACCTCGCGGAGCACTACAAGAGCTACACTCCGCACACCGACGCGCTGCGCACCCTATCGACTAGGATATTCGACACGCTCAAGAAAGTGCACGGCCTGGGCAAGCGCGAGAGGCTTCTGCTCGAGGTCGCCTCGATCCTCCAGGACTGTGGGAAGTACGTCTCCCTGTTCAACAGCGCCCAGAGCGCGAGGCAGATAATACTCTCATCCGAGTTCATCGGCCTTTCCCACGAGGAGAGGACGATAGTCGCGATGACCGTCTACTTCAACGGCGTCCCGCTCGAGGAGTACGACGAGGTCGCCGACGAGCTCGACACCGACGCCTACCTCACGGTCGCGAAGCTCGCGGCGATAATGCGGGTCGGGAATGCGCTCGAGCAGAGCCGCAAGGAGAAATTCAAAAACATCAGGATGGCAGTGAAAGACCACGACTTCGTGATCACGGTCGAGGCGTTCGACGACATATCGCTCGAGAAAGCTCTCTTCGAGTCGAGGACAGCGTGCTTCGAGGACGTCTACAGCCTAAAGCCGGTGCTCCGGGAAAAGCGGGTTTTCAATTACGAAAGTGAAAATTAAATTTTGATTTTATTTTTGGAGGGTGCCATACAATGCAGGCAGAAGAAAAGAAAATAGATTTCACGGATCCGAAATATTACGAGAACAGGGAATTGTCCTGGATAAAGTTTGACGAGCGTGTGCTCTCGGAGGCCAGGGACAAGACAATCCCGCTGCTCGAGAGGCTTAAATTCGTAAGCATCACCTCGTCAAACCTCGACGAGTTTTTCATGGTCAGGGTCGCGACCTTAAAGGACATGGTGCACGCGAAGTACAAAAAGCGCGACATCGCGGGCATGACTGCGACCGAGCAGCTCGCCGCGATAAACGCCGCGACGCGTGAGCTCGTCGACACGCAGTACAGCACATACATGCGCTCGCTTGTCCCGCTCCTTGCCAAGGAGGGCATACACATAATCGACGAGCACGAGGACCTTTCTGAGGAGCAGGGGGCGTTCGTAGACCAGTATTTCATGGACAACGTCTACCCGGTGCTGACGCCGATGGCGGTCGACGCCTCGCGCCCGTTCCCGCTGATTAGGAACAAGACCTTAAACATCGCCGCGCTCCTCGAGGGAAAAGAGGAGGACGAGGGGCAGATGTTCGCGACGGTGCAGGTCCCGGGCGGGCTCCCGCGCCTCGTGCGCATCCCCGACTCCGAGGGGAGCATGACGTTCATCCTGCTCGAGGAGGTCATCGAGAGGAACATAGGCATACTCTTCTCGAACTACAAGGTGCTCTGCGCCCACCCGTACCGCGTCATGAGGAACGCCGACCTGTCGATAGACGAGGACGACGCATCCGACCTCTTAAAGGAAATCCAGAACATGCTAAAGATGCGCCAGTGGGGCGAGGTCATCCGCCTCGAGATCGAGGAGAAGGCCGACAAGAACCTGCT